>NZ_JBJPHS010000019.1:0-86015 GCF_052939495.1 Phormidesmis sp. 146-12
TCATCTTGGCGCTCACCCGTCATGTCTCCAGATTTGGGCAAATTGAGCGAGGTCACCGAGGGATACAAATAGTCTCGCGATCGACTCGCACACACAGTCAGCCAGCGTTCGAGTGATTCTGGAGTCGCTTTAGCGCGTTGGGTTTGGGAATTGTAGAGATTGGTAATTGCGATCCAGGTGTCTCGATCGGGGGGAGAACTTTTTCGTAACTCAGGTGATTTTTTAGGAATATAGAGCGACGTAAAACATGTCCATGCCAGTGTGTAATTTTCAATTACCTCGCTATTAATTCCAGCGTTTTCTAAAGATTCGATCAAGCGTTTGCGACTAAGTTTTAGCAGCAATCCCCAATCGGTACAAAAATCAATTTCTCGACGTTGCCGTAAGTAATCGCGAATAATGTTGCTAAATGCTGTACTCGCATACGTTTTGAGACTGGCCCGCTGTTCTGGATCACAGGCTTTGAGAATTTTTGGCACCTCTGCGATCGCCACCTGAAAACAATCAGCCACCCCAAACTGCGAATGAGACAACCGAGCGATCGTCTTATAAGCACTCCAATAACAAGCCTCCTGCAAATAGGCAGACAAATGTCCCTCAGATAGTTTTGCAGTTTGACTGACCACAGTTTGACTGACCACAGTTTGACTAGCCAACAGAGCTTTTGAATTGCGTTCTTCTAACCAAACCTTGTGCCAGTAGATCGCCCAATAACTTTCAGACTTTGCTTCGGGCACCCGCTCCAGACAAGCTCGAATACTGCGGTGAAGCCGAGGGTCGATCGTCCAGCCCCCCACCCCATCTGTCGCCCATTTTAGAAACGCCGAAAACAAATCAGTGACGCTTTGACGCGGCTGCATGATGTGAACACCCCTCGCTAAAGGTCATCAACCTCAAAACTTACTACGCTAAAGCCCAAACTTCAACGGTGATGAGCATGTAGCACAATTCCTAATGGATTAGCCCATCTTTAGATCCCCCTAGCTCCCTTAAAAGGAGGAACTAAACTCTTCTTGAAGAAGAAAGCACTAAACTCTTGATTCCCCCTGTTTATTAACCTACCGTGTACACACAAGTTGATTGATCTGTCATTGCCGAGACCCTTCGCCCCCTAAATCCCCCAAAATTGGGGGACTTTGAATGCTAGGCAATCTCTCTGGGTCAAAGTCCCCCAGATTGGGGGATTTAGGGGGCTGAAGCCGATTGAAACGAAGCGATTCCGGACTTGTGTGTACACGGTAGTCGTTATTAACGGGGGCAGAGAGAATCCGGCATAACATCCCTCCTCGCGAAGCGGATTACCCCCAAAGGGGGAACAGATCATCGAAGCTCATCTCTCTCACCACGGATTCCCAATTACCGTAAACGCTGCCCAATAATAAGGATGAGACAAATCGGTTGTCGCAAACCCTTCTAGCTCAGACGGCAACCTCACGCCTCTCGCCTGCATTGCCACACTCGTTTTTAGATTTACCCGCTTTTTCAACAAATCAAGTTGAGCCTGCCGCAAACCGTCGGCCTTGATCGGGGCCGTCTTGAGATGACGATAAAACTCACTCATCAAAACCAGCGTCCCCGCATCGCTGACTGACCAGAGACTGGCGATCGCCGCCTGCGCTCCCGACTGGACTGCAAACCCCGCAAACCCTAACTCTGCCCGCGGATCGCCCAATGCCGTTCGGCAAGCACTCAACACCAACAACTGCACGGCGGGAGCGCGCAAATTGAGAAACCTAACCTGATCAATTCTCAGTTGAGAATCCCAAAATTGGATATAAGACTCGTCTGCCTCGCCGGGCAAAAATTCTGCATGAGTGGCGAGATGAATGATGCCAAAGGGAGTCGCAGCGCGTTGGGCTTTGAGATTAGCCAGCGTAAAGTCTTGATTGAGCAGCGATTTACCTCGCCAAAGATTGCCCGTAATGGCAGAAAGCTCAACTGGTACAGCAGGCAGCGGCGCTTGATTTTTGAATTCTGATGCACCCATCGCCAAGATTTGAGTTCCTGCTAGGGAGGCGGCCCGACGATCGAGCAGATTAAACGCCGGAATAATCCCCAAACTGTACTTCTCAATCAGAAATTGTCGTCCATCATACAGGGCTGCTAAAGGCGCACTCCGCAGACCAGTTCCCAAACAGAAGATCAGGTGATCGATGCGCTGTGCCCTTAATTCGGACTCTAGTGGGGCAATCATCCAATTATAAAGTTGACGAGCCGCCGGAAGATAGTCACCCGGATCGCTCTCACGATTGACCACACCCAACCGAAACTCTTGCATCACTTGCAGCAACACTGTGCGATTGGCAGCCGAAACGCGACGATGAATGGGAGCCGCCCCCGGTGATACCAAAATTAACTCCAGAGCCGTCGGAGTCGGAATCATATAAAAGAGCGCCGATCGTTTGCCCGTTTCACTCGAAAGTCTGCCTAATGTGCGAGCGATCGCGTCGGCTTCTAAAAGTTGGCTCGTCAATCGCCCTTGGTAATAATCTTCGTACTGCTGTTTCCAGCCTGTTTCTACGAGTCGAATGGCCGCTGGGATGTCTTTGCGATCGAGGGCCTGCTTTAATTCCTGTGGATTGGGACGAGGCGTAACTTTTTGCACCGCCCATCCCCGCAAGGGTGAATACAGCCCAATCAGCAAGCCGACCGTCACCAAAAACAACAGAATTCGCCTAAATACTTTCATTGCGTGTGTCCCTCTTTGTGAGCGGTGGATCAATCCAATCAGGCCAATCAGGGTAGAAGACCGATTCCTCCCTCATCTCTCCTCATCTCTTCTGTCATGCCTCATCCTTCAAGCTACCAATTCCGAAAACAAAGAAAACTATTTTTGTCAAGCAAATTGCTGCATAAGCGCTCAATGGCGGACGTGTAACCCTCTGGTCAGTGAAATCAAATCGACCAATTCAACTCATTCTAAGAGGTTTCTATGTCCCAGCATCTAGCCCCGGTTTTGAGACGAACGGCTGCCTTGACGACTAGCTTTTTGGCGATCGCTGCTACGACCCTAAGTTACCAGGTTCAGGCTCAAGAAGTGCCAGAGGTCAAGTTTCAGCTTTATCCAGTCCAGCAGTTTGTGAAGTGTATGGCGGCTGATCCCTACGTGACTCCAACTGTTGATGTGGCAGTGACACGGGGCAGTCGCAACGACACGATGAAAGTGACGCTCAAAGGCTTTAAGCCGGGTCTTCAATTTGATTTGTTTTCGCTTGAGAACAGTCTACAACTTGCCGACGGTAGTCTCGATCCCAACTTCAAAGGCTTTGGACTCGTCTGGTATCAGTCAGATCTGCGACCTGGCAATACGACAGTTAAGACAATTCTTTTGGATCAGATTTTTGGGTTTGATTCTGCGGTTGGTCTCAAACCGACCAAAACATTTCATCTAGGGTTCTGGTTCAACAATCCCGAAGACGCTAAGGACTGTGGATTTGACCCGTCTAAACCGACTCCCTTCAACGGCGAACAGAAAGCTGGCCCTCTATCATTTATCACTCGTCCCATTCTTCCGGCTGGTCTGGGGCCACTGTGTACCAAACCCAATACATCCATAGTTCCGGCAACCTGTGATCCTTAGTCAGGTCTGGATTGGATGGAATTTCTCGCTTCGGTTGTGAATCGGGTCAGCCCCCCAAATTCCCCACAAGTGAAGGACTTTGAAATGAACCGCTCTTGCCTTAAAGTCTCCCAGAATTGCTGCCGTGTACACACGTCGATCGATCTGTCATTGCTGAGATCCTTCGCCCCCTAAATCCCCCAAAAATGGGGGACTTTGAGCCGTCGTCATGGCTTTGAACTTTGGAAATCTTTCCTTGGTCAAAGTCCCCCAGAATGGGGGATTTAGGGGGCTGAAGCCGCCTGAAACGAAGCGACAACGACTTGTGTGTACACGGTAGCAGAATTGGGGGGGTGGGGGCAGAAGATTTCAACACCGAAGCAAAATTTTTTTATTGAATTCACGTCTGAATTTACGTCGATCGCTCAATGAATCCCTCGATCGTTTTGCTCTAGTTTTGCTCTATTGATAGAAGCTATTCTCACCATCTTTTATCCTTCAACCACAAAGCGATCGTTCTACTCTGATCTTGGGCTATAATCCATTGCCTGAGAAGCCTGAGATGAGACACGATCGTGAGCAAAACCGTGAGCAAAACAATGCCAGCCGGACTATCGGTTTTGGGTCTGCCAATTCATTTAGTAGATGACTATCCAGGGTGGTTGGTCGATCGGCTACATCAACAAAAAGGCTGTCATGTGGTAACGCTCAACGCTGAGATGACCATGCAAGCCGAATACAATCCCCCGCTGGCCGAGATCATTCACCATGCAGAACTGGTCATCCCCGATGGGGCCGGTGTGGTGCTCTATCTCAAACTTCACGGCAAACAAGTCACCCGCTGCCCAGGTATTGAGCTATCAGAAGCTCTGCTTAAACAATCCGCCCGATTCAACACTGACCTCCAATCCCTCCCTCCTCCCTCCTCCCTCCTCCCTCCTCCCTCCTCCCATTGGTCAGTCTTCTTTTATGGAGGCGCTCCGGGTGTCGCAGAGCAAGCGGCCCAAGTTCTACAAAAACAGATGCCAGGATTAGCGATCGTGGGCACTCAACACGGCTATCTCACCCCCGCAGATGAGCCGATTTTTTTGGAAATGTTACAAACGCTGCAACCTCGTTTAATCTTTGTGGGGTTGGGCGTGCCACGTCAAGAATTGTGGATTGCTCAACATCGTCACCTCTGCCCAAATGCGGTCTGGGTTGGTGTGGGCGGCAGTTTTGATATCTGGGCTGGCACCAAATCGCGCGCCCCTGCCTGGTTAGCAGACAATCACCTGGAATGGCTCTATCGGCTCTATCAAGAACCCTGGCGCTGGCGACGAATGCTGGCTTTACCTAAGTTTGCTTGGCGAGCGATCGTCTATCGATTTACCCAAAAAAATCCGGTCAGCAAGAAACTGGAGCAATGATTTTATGACACAGGTTTTGAGCGATCGTCCCGTTAGCCAGACTCAGACGGCTGAGAGCATTATTCAATTACGCAATGTCAGCAAGCTTTATCGCAACGGCAGTCAAGCGCTAATCGAGGTCAATCTGACTGTGAAGCGGGGCGATTTTTTATTCATTACGGGCCCGTCTGGTTCTGGAAAGTCAACCTTGCTTAAACTTTTGTATGGAGAGGAGCGGGCTTCGCAAGGTGACGTGATTGTGGATCAAGATTCGCTGACCAAACTGCGGGGCGATCGGCTTTCTCATTTGCGCCGCCGGATTGGGATTGTGTTTCAAGACTACAAGCTGATTCCACGGCGGACGGTGACGGAGAATATTTCGTTTGTTCTCTGGGCGCAGGGCTACACGCGCAAGGAAATTCATCGACGGCTACAGCCTGCTCTCAAAATGGTGGGGCTGACGCACAAAGCGGAGTGTTTTCCTGAAGAGTTGTCGGGCGGAGAGCAGCAAAGGGTGAGTATTGCACGGGCGATCGTGGGCACGCCTCCCATTCTTTTAGCCGACGAGCCAACCGGAAACCTTGACCCTGACAACTCCTGGCAGGTGATCAAAATTCTCAAAAAGCTCAATCAAATTGGGATTACAGTCATTGTCACGACTCATGACGAAAGTTTGATTCGGTTGTCAAATCATCCCGTCGTGCAAATTCGCAATGGGCGGATGTATTCGGTGAATTATTAAAGCTTGAATTGTAAAGTCGTCTGAGTCGTCAGCTCAAAGCTTTTCTAACCAATCAAAAATCTGATCAAGCTGAGTTAGCGTGACCAAACCGTATTGCCACAAAATCATCGGCAGCACGGTTGTATTTTGCTGAGATTGGCGCAGAGCAAGGTCGATCGCGGGGGCAGGCAGTGCGAGTTCTTCTTTTAAGAATGTGACTAAATCGAGTCGTGTGGTTTGTTCCATAATTTTTTTTCACCCTTCTCAAAGACTATATTAAACGAGTATTAATCTATGTAACAATTTCTCACAAACTTCAAATCCTTCTCAGGATGTAGGTTCTAGAGATTAGAAGCGTTGAGTTTTATGAACTTCTTCGTCTCGGTTACAAATTCGCAGTCTCCCAAATCTCCCTCAAGCAGGCGACTCTAAACCTAAACCAGAACTCTTGTCTTAAAGTCACCCAGAATTGGCAGCTTGGGGGGCAGAAGCTTGGCAACGAAGCGAAGAAACTTCCATCGAATTCACGTTAAAAGAATAGATTGATCTCTTCGAGTTACCTGCCAGAAGTCGCACCGTTCTCGATCCTTCTTATTAATCAGTCTTGATTTCGGAATTTATGCAGCAGGCTGAAAGAAGATCAAGCGATTGCCATCGGGATCGTAAGCATAAATTTCTTGCCCGTGGGCGGCGGTGATGACTTCTCCAAGGGGACAATTCAACTCAGATAAATGGGCGATCGCCACTTGCAAATCTTCAACCTCCAAACAAAAGCTGAGAATGGGAAAGGAGCGATCGGTTACTTCTGACAACAACAGTTCTTTAGGTCTGGGTTTGTAGATTCCGAGTCGTAAGCCTGTGATCGCAAACTCAGCGTAAGTGTTAGCAATCTGAGAAATCGGATCTTGATTCAAAAGAGAGCGGTAAAACTGAAGCGATCGCTCAAAATCTGTTGCCGCTAAAGTCACCCACGCCGATCGCACCTTCATCAAGACAACCCCAAACCGAATCTTTCTATCTTGGCTGTTTTCCTGACTAAAGACACAAGCGAAATTCCAGACAAACGCTAAATTAAAGAAGGCTTGAAGGACTAATCTTTTGGGGACTCATCCCTCCTCCTTCATCCCTCATCCCTTCTATTGAGGTTTTGTGCAATGACCGCTACACTCTCTGCACCTCAGTCGATCGAGTCCTGGCTGGGTGATGAAGCCGAGGATTTGCTGACCCACAAGGCAAAAGTTTCTAAAGATTTACTGCATCTACCGGGCCCCGATTTTGTCGATCGCATTTTTAGTATCAGCGATCGTTCTCCCCAGGTGTTGCGAAGTCTCCAACAACTTTACTCGTTTGGACGGTTGGGCAATACTGGCTATCTCTCGATTTTGCCCGTTGATCAGGGGATTGAGCATTCTGCTGGGGCTTCGTTTGCGCCCAATCCCATCTACTTTGATAGCGAGAATATTATCAAACTGGCGATCGAGGCAGGCTGTAATGCAGTTGCGACGACGTTGGGCGTTTTGGGCAGTGTTTCTCGCAAATATGCTCACCGCATTCCCTTTATCACCAAGCTCAACCACAATGAGTTGCTGACGTATCCCAATCAGTTTGATCAGATTATGTTCGCTTCGGTCGAGCAAGCCTGGAATCTGGGATCAGTCGCAGTCGGCGCAACCATCTACTTTGGCTCACCCGAATCGACCCGCCAAATTCAAGAAGTCAGTCGAGCCTTTGCCCGCGCTCATGAACTGGGAATGGCAACCATTCTCTGGTGCTATCTGAGAAATCCAGCGTTTCAGCAAGACAAAGATTATCACCTGGCGGGTGATCTAACGGGTCAAGCGAACCATTTGGGCGTGACGATCGAAGCCGACATC
This sequence comes from Phormidesmis sp. 146-12, assembly GCF_052939495.1. NCBI lineage: Bacteria > Bacillati > Cyanobacteriota > Cyanophyceae > Leptolyngbyales > Leptolyngbyaceae > Phormidesmis > Phormidesmis sp. 146-12. Next base: position 7,543 of record NZ_JBJPHS010000019.1, read on the forward strand.
ATCAAACAAAAACTACCCGAAGTGAACAATGGTTATGGCGCGATCGCCCAAGCAACGGGACACAGCTACGGCAAAACCAACGCCCGGATTTATTCTGACCTGACGACCGATCACCCGATCGATCTGACTCGTTATCAAGTGCTAAATTGCTACTCAGGACGGATGGGGCTGATCAATTCAGGGGGCGCATCGGGTAAGAATGACTTTGCGGAAGCGATTCGGACGGCTGTCGTCAACAAGCGAGCGGGTGGAACTGGCTTGATCTCAGGTCGCAAAACATTTCAGCGGCCAATGGGAGAAGGGATCAAGTTGTTTCATCAGATTCAAGATGTCTATCTCTCGCCAGATGTCACGATCGCCTAACAACGAGCGGCAGAGTTAAGCGTTTTGAGGTATACCTGATTACAGAATAAAACTCACGGGTCGCTTATCGGAGTATCGTTTTACTTTGATAAAAACAGACTGAGACTGACAGGAAATCGCTATGGATCAGGTTGATAAAAATGGGAAGGCATCCGGTAAAGTCATGAACTTCAGACTTAAAGCTGGCTCCTTCTCATTTTTTTTGCGATCGTGCCGTTTCCGTAGATTTCAGTCTTGGACTACACTTCATAAAAGACCTCTTGCTTAGTCCAATTGGGGCTTGGTAAGGCTGGGCGAGTGCAGCGCCTTTGAGAATTTTTATTGAGACACCAGGACGCAAAACGCAGTAACTTTTTGAGGTTTGACATGAAATTGGCAGGACGTGTGGGGCAAGTTACGCCTTCCTTGACCTTAGCGATCGATGCAAAAGCAAAGGCCATGAAGCGTGACGGAATCGATGTTTGCAGTTTTAGCGCTGGAGAACCCGATTTTGATACGCCCGAACACATTAAATTGGCAGCAGAAACCGCACTCAAACAGGGCAAAACACGCTACGGCCCGGCAGCAGGAGAACCCCGACTGAGAGAAGCGATCGCCCACAAGCTACAAACCGACAATCACCTCAACTACCAGCCCGAAAACATCATTGTCACCAACGGCGGCAAACATTCGCTCTATAACCTGATGATGGCGCTGATCGAGGCGGGTGACGAAGTGATTATTCCTGCGCCCTTTTGGGTGAGCTATCCCGAAATGGTCAAGCTGGCAGGCGGAACTCCGGTAATCGTGCCCACGATGGCAGAAAGTCAATATAAAATCACGCCCGATCAGTTGCAAAATGCGATTACGTCTCAAACTCGGCTGCTGGTACTCAATTCGCCCTCAAATCCGACAGGCATTGTCTATACACCTGATGAAGTTAGAGCGATCGCTCAAGTCGTCGTTGATAACGATATTCTTGTCGTCTCGGACGAAATTTACGAAAAGCTGCTGTATGACGGGGCAGAACATCTGAGCATTGGGGCGGCGAGTCGGGAGGTGTTCGATCGCACGATCATCAGTAGCGGATTTGCCAAAGCTTACTCAATGACAGGCTGGCGGGTTGGATATTTGGCGGCTCCCGTAGAACTCATTACCGCCGTGACCAAGATTCAGGGACACAGCACCTCAAATGTTTGTACGTTTGCTCAATATGGGGCGATCGCCGCGCTTGAAGGCTCCCAGGATTGTGTCGAACAGATGCGTCTCGCCTTTGCAGAACGCCGCCTCGCGATTTTAGGGCTGATCAATGAAATTCCCGGTTTGACCTGTGTAAAGCCTAATGGTGCCTTCTACGTATTCATCAACATCAGCAAGCTGGGACTATCTTCGCTTGAATTTTGTGATGGGTTATTAAACGAACAGCAAGTCGCCGTGATTCCAGGAATTGCCTTTGCCGCCGATGACCATATTCGCTTGTCTTACGCGACCGATATGACGACGATCGAGCGAGGTCTAGAGCGATTAGCAACGTTTGTCAAATCGAAGCTATAGGGAAGGATAGGCGCTGCTGACCGTGTAATCAAAATCCCTGTAGAGGCAATGGATGTCTGAATGCTTGAAGGCAGTACGGGAGGATTCGCATCTCGTCCGTCAGTAACGCCTGAAATTTTGGTTGACTTTGAGCGATCGACAGTACGGTGGCCGAAGAGATCGGTTGAAAACACAATCTTCAAGTGATCTCTGACTCGAAGACACTAGTTCGTGTATACTTCTTGTCCAGAGTCAACGTTGGGCAAGAAAATGGGCAAGGTTATCGCTTTTGGGTGGTATGGCGGGAAGTTTAATCATCTAAACTGGCTTCTCCCTTTGTTGCCCAAAACCACTCATTATTGTGAGCCATTTGCAGGCTCTGCGGCCGTACTGCTCAACCGAGAACCTTCCCCCGTTGAAACTTACAATGATATTGACGGGGAAGTTGTCAACTTTTTTCGGGCTCTGCGGGATAGTCCAGAAGAATTGATTCGAGCGATCGGGCTAACTCCATTTTCCAGGGAAGAACTTAAAATTGCAGTTGAAGAAGCCACTGATAATCTTTCAGAATTAGAAAGAGCGCGTCGGTTCTTTGTCTGTGCCCGTCAAGTGAGAACGGGTCTTGCACAAACTGCTAGTGTTGGAAGATGGGCAAACTGCAAACTCACGAGCCGAGCGGGGATGGCAGGAGCAGTTTCTCGGTGGCTTGGGAGTGTTGAAGGGCTATCTGAAATTGTGCAAAGACTTTTGCGGGTTCAGATCGAAAACGCGCGTGCGATCGAAGTGGTTCAACGGTACGACAGTGAGGAAACTCTATTTTATTGTGATCCTCCCTATCCTCATGATTCACGGGGCGATAGTCATGCCTACGGCTATGAAATGACGGACAACGATCACCGAGAACTCGCTGAGGTATTGACCAACCTCAAAGGGAAAGTGGCGCTGTCTGGCTATCGTTGTGAGTTGCTAGATCAGCTCTACAAAGACTGGAATTGTATCGAATCTCTGCCAAAACAATGTCTATCCGTCAAACAACCTCGAACAGAGATACTTTGGACTAACTATGATGTTCCGAGGGAGGTGAGCGAATGGCAGAACCCGTTGAAATCCTCAATGCCGCTCTTCGACTCGCTAACGCAAACGTAGACCACTCACTCGTTGAGGATCAGCAAATCAGAGAATACACCAACTATGTTGCCCGCAATCTTAAAAATCGGGCAGGCGTGCGTCTTTTGATGGCTTGTTTGCTGGCAAAACTTCATCGCCCTGATATTGATATCAGAAAACCATATACAGAAATTGGCGATGCTGATGCTTTCTCGGGTCGAACTTACGATGAGCGCTACATTACAACTTTTATCAATGAACACAATTTGCCGTGCAACAGCACAACCGCTTTTCTCACACCCGCGCTACGAAACCGAAATACAACGCTAACCAGAGATGTAAATCTCGTCGGTAAACCACCACAACTGTATCAGGCTGTTCTCAATCTTCTGGATGCGGTCTACTCTGGTCGCGTTCCAGCGGATACTCTAATAGCTGAGGTGATCAGATTATTGGTCGTCGATCGAGATGAACGGCAACAACGGATTGAGGCATTAGTTGCAACGCTGAATACGGCCGAAGATGCGGTGCCTTTGTCTTCTGAGGATATTGTCAACTTGATTGAGAAACACATGAGCCTCAAAGGAACCAGCCGTCTCTCTGTCCTTGTGGTGACCGCTGCTTATCAATCTGCTGAAGAGTTTCTCGGAGAAAAAGTTCTCACGTTGAGAGCGCACAATGCTGCTGATATACAGACGGGTGCTTTGGGGGATGTTGAAATTACTCTTATCACAGAGGATGAAATCATCACCAGCTATGAAATGAAAAATAAGCGAGTCACTCGTGAGGATGTAGACCGCGCCCTACAGAAATTGCTTTTAAGCGGCAGACGAGTCAACAATTACATTTTCATCACAACTGAGCCAGCCAATGTGGAAGTTCAAGATTACGCGCGGTCTTTGTACCATGAAACTGGAGGCATTGAGTTTGTCATTCTGGACTGTATCAGCTTCATCCGGCATTTTTTACACCTGTTTCATCGGTTGAGGAGTCGCTTTCTTGAAGCTTATCAAGCACTGATTTTATCAGAACCGCAAAGTGCTGTAAGCCAGCCCATCAAGGAGGCTTTTTTGGCAATGAGGCAAGCAGCAGAGACGGGATTGGAGGAAAGGGATGAGGGATGAGGGATGAGTAGAAAGTGTGAGTTTGATGAAGTTTCTTGGCTTCGGTGTTCACATCTTCTGCTCCCCAAGCTGCCAATTCTGAGGGACTTTAAGACAAGAGTTTTACTCAAAGTCCCTCACTCGTGGGGGATTTAGGGGGCTGCCGAATTTGTAACCGGAGCGCAGAATTCACTAAATTCGACATTTATTCAGCGTCACTCATCGTTTGATCGGGAAGCCTTGGAGATGTTCGGGTGATTCAGAATGGACTTCGAGATGCTGGACGATCGCCATTCTCGGCCCAGTTTCACACCACTTCAGCATCGCCTCAATGGTTTGTTTTTCGCCTTCAAAGACGGCCTCGACGCGCCCATCGGGGAGATTGCGAACCCAGCCGTTTAGCCCCAATTGAGTGGCTATCTTTTGAGTAGAAAAACGGTAGCCGACTCCCTGGACTTGCCCAGAAATGAAAACGTGCGATCGAATCAATTCCATCCCTTCTTTCCAAATTACGATAGATATAAATCTTCTGCTAAATCTTCTACTTTTCTCCGAGTTGATTCCTCTACACTAGACGTGGAGTGAGATGAGGGACAACGAATGAGACTAGTTTCTCTGATTCCAAGTGCGACTGAGATTGTAAACTTTTTGGGACTCAAGGATTATTTGGTGGGGCGATCGCATGAGTGTGACCATCCGCTAGATATTCAAAATCGGCCGATCTGTACGCAGCCAAAGTTTAATCCGCTTGGGACGAGCCGAGAGATCAACGATCGAGTTAACCACATTTTGCAAACGGCGCTGAGTGTCTATCAGATCGATACAGAAATGTTGCAGAACGTGCGACCGACGCATATTCTCACTCAGGCGCAGTGTGAAGTCTGTGCAGTCAGTCTTGCAGATGTCGAAAAGGCTGTCGCCAACCTGACTCAGAGCCATCCCCAGATTATCTCGCTCCAGCCCAACGTTTTGGCGGATGTGTGGGCAGATATTCAGCGGGTCGCCGATGCGTTGGAAGTGTCGGCAGATGAGGCAATCGCGTCCCTTCACCAGAGGATTGCTGCCTGCCAACAGTGGACTCAAGATTTGCCAGAAGATGAGCGTCTGACGGTGGCTTGCATTGAGTGGACTGAGCCGCTGATGGCTGCGGGAAATTGGGTGCCCGAACTGGTGCAATTGGCCGGAGGGCGGCCGTTGTTTGGCGAAGTCGGCAAGCATTCTCCGTGGCTGGATTGGGATACTTTTTTGAAAGCCGATCCCGATGTGATCATTTTTATGCCCTGCGGATTAGACATTTTGCGAACTCAACAAGAAGCCGCAGTTTTGGCGCATCGTCCCGGATGGTCATCGCTCAAAGCCGCCCAAACCTATCAAGTTTATGTGACCGATGGTAATCAATACTTCAATCGATCGGGCCCTCGTCTCGTCGATTCGTTAGAGATTTTGGCAGAAATTTTGTATCCCAAACGGTTTAATTTTGGCTATCACTGGTCGGGGTGGAGACTGTTGGTGGAATGAAGAGAGGGAGGAGGGAAGAGGGAAGAGGGAAGAGGGAAGAGGGAAGAGGGAAGAGGGAGGAGGGATGAAATAATTATTCTGTGGGCGTTTTGGATTTTTTGGAATTGGGTCTTTTGCTTCGTTTTTGAGCGCTTCTGCCCCCCAACCCCCCAATTTGGGGGACTTTAGGAGAAGAGTTTTGATTTAAAGATTTTGGTTTAGCTTTAGTTCAAAATCCCTACTTGGGGGAGATTTAGGGGGCTGAGGAATTTGTAATCGAAGGGAAGAATTTCATTAAATTCGTGTTTGTTTCCTATTAACGTGAATTCGATAGAGTTTTTTCGCTTCGGTATTTAACGCTTCTGCCCCCCACCCCCCCCCTAGGGGACTTTCGGACAGGATTTCTTGCTCAAAGTCCCCCAAACTTGGGGGATTTAGGGGGCTGCCTGGAGTGATCGCCACAGCGAGGGATTTCATCGAATTCACGTCCTATTAAAGTTTCGTTCTTCAACTAGTCAAGAAATATTCTATGGCTGCATTACCAGAATTGAATACAGAGACGATTTGGGCGATTTTGAATGATACGATCGATGACGACACCGTTAATCGTTTGGTGTGGCATTATTTGGGCTATCGCGATGTCGAAAAATGGGACACTTCTCAAGTCGATGTCGAATGGAAAACCGCCTACCCAGAACCGCCCAATTTTATTGAGAGTCGTCCGGCAACAGTGAAATTGACGCGATCGATTCCTCCCCAAAATAAGCAGCTTCTCAAAGAAAAACTTGGCTTTTCAGGTTACAAAGTGGATGAATTGATTCCTCGCAAAACGCGACGGGCGACGATGGCAAACTGGTTGTTGAGCTACATGCAGACGAATGGCGTTAGCATTTAAGCGGTTAGTTTGGAGGTCAAAATGGCGATCGAACGTAGAATGTCTCGGCTGATGTTTCTCCCTGGCGAAGAGGTGCAGCTACGGCAAATGTGCTTTACTCCCGGCAAGCTATATCAACCCGGAAAGTATATTGCTGGCGAGTTGCCCGATGTCGCATTTGATATGGGACTGGTCGATCGACTGCCCCCCGTGCGCGGCAAAAGTGAAGAAATTGAGCCTGAAAAACCGCCCGCAGCATGACTGATCCCTATGCCTGGATTGAGCAGTCTTTGGCAACCATTCATCGCGCAGGCTGGCATCGATCGACGCAAGCGATCGACAGTCTTCCGGGGGCGGTGATCGAGATTGAGGGGCGATCGTATCTCAACTTTGCCAGCAATGATTATTTAGGATTGGCAGGAGACGATCGCCTGATTCAAGCTGCGATTGACGCAACAAAAGAATGGGGCACAGGCAGCACAGGTTCTCGACTGGTGACGGGACATCGAACCTTACATCGTCAACTCGAACACGCGATCGCTAATCTCAAACAAACCGAAGATGCGCTGGTGTTTAGTTCTGGATATCTGGCAAACTTGGGCGCGATCGCCGCTCTGACAGGCAAACGAGATTTAATTTTGTCAGACCAATACAATCATTCGAGCTTGAGAAATGGCGCGATCGTCAGTGGTGCCACGATTCTCGATTTTGATCACGTTGACATGCAGAATTTAAGACATCACTTAGAGCGGCAGCGTTCTCAATTTCAACGTTGTTTGATTCTCACGGATACTATTTTTAGTATGGATGGTGATATTTGTCCGTTGCCCGAACTGTTAGATTTGGCAGACGGATTTGGTTGTATGGTGTTAGTCGATGAGGCGCACGCGACGGGGGTGATGGGTTCATCAGGGGCGGGCTGTGTCGAACAATTGGACTGTCGAGGACGATCGCTGATCCAAATGGGAACGCTCAGTAAAGCGATCGGAAGTCTGGGCGGATATATTACAGGATCGGCAACGCTAATTGACTTTCTTCGCAATCGTGCGCCAAGCTGGATTTATACCACTGGGTTATCACCTGCGGATACGGCGGCGGCGATAAGCGCGATCGAACTGGTACAACAGGAGCCACAACGTAGAAAACAACTCTGGAACAACGTAGCGTTACTCAAAAAATTAATCTCTGATCAACCGCATCTAAAACTTTTGCCATCCAATTCTCAAATTCTCTGCATACAGTTGCCCGATGTCAAAACTGCGCTAAAAGCCGCCCAAACTCTGAAAGATTGTGGAATTTTTGCCCCAGCGATCCGTCCGCCAACGGTGCCCACTAGCCGCATTCGGATCACCCTTATGGCAACCCACACGTCTGATCAGATTCAGCAGTTGGCTTCTGCTTTGGAATTAATTTGATGTCAGGTTTGACAGATTTTTTCGCTTCGTTGCTTGACCCATTTATTCAGGGTCGATCTGATACCATTCCCCTGTGGTAATTGCTCAACCCCCTTGACGGATGGAGAGATTTGAGTGGGGTAAAGAAATCGACCAATCGCTCTGGTGAGCAAGCCTTACCGATGTCGTGTTTCGCATTCCGTCGTCAATACAGGCAAACGGCAGGGCTTGTACAAATTGGGATATCTTTATTGTCTACTCTTTAGAACGTTTTAATTCAAGAAGAACAAAAGAAACTTACTCAAAACTCAATGCCCCAAATTCTAATCGTTTTATCTTCGCTGCCACTGATCAGAAGCGATCCTTTATGGTTGGCTCCGAGAGATTGATCTTCACTCACGGCCACTGCTGTTACAAGACTGGAATGTCCTTGCAAAAGACAGACTTCTCGCCCTTGTTGTAAATCCCAAATTTTGATGTTGCGTTGACTACTACTGATTAGATGTTTGCCATCTACCGTAACCGAAGTAATACCTTTAATTTGTTTTTCGGGCGGCTTTATCTTTTGTTCTGTTTTTAAACTCCAGGCTTTGATCAATTGATTTTTGCATTTAGCAATTAGTATATCTTGATCTGCCTCTAGCAAAAGTGCATATACAGTCGTACCCGCATTTAGCGTAAACAACTCCTCTCGCGTATGCAAATCCCATCCCTTGATCACGCCATCTCGACTGGCAGTGACTAATATCTCTTGATCATCGCGATACCGAAAATGACGAGTCGAAAGTGCAATCGCCGTCACTCCTGCCTGATGCCCTGTCAAAATGTGAAGGCATTCAAATAGACGATAAAAACTGTAGTGCTGCAAAGCTTCTGTTGCCTGATGATCTGAGCGCGATCGCAGCAGCCAATACGCCACTTTTTGCACTCGTACTGACGAATCCTCAAGCGCCCCAATTAGCAACTTCAAGCTAATCTGATCTGGTTTTTGTAAGCTCCATTTTTGCAACTCCCACAGAGCCGCGATTCTCTGGTCTACATGGGGACTTGTCAATCTGCGCTCAATGCCTGCAAATCCGCCCAAAACCAGACTGCCAGGCGGCGCGCTAGCGATCGCTTGACCTCCTAATACAGCATCATCTTTTTTAGGCTGATGGGATGCACTCGTCATGATGAATGGGTGAGCAGCAACCTTTAGTTTAGAGGATGTTAGAAAAATTTTTGGTGATGATATACAAACTCGCCAGCCTCTGGGGTCGAAACTTGGCAATCAACAAAATAATCTTAATTTGCGATCGACTGAAGTGATTGGCTTCCTAATCTTTGACAGAAGGAACTGGAGTTGTGAGAGAACCTCATTAGTCTGCACCCAGAGAGTGAGACATTGACATCCCCAAACTTCTCTTTTTGTAGAGGTGCGATCGAGGGCTTTCACCTATTCTGATGTTATCGAGAAAAAGACCAACTTAACCCTCTACTTATCAGCAACTCTTATGATGAACCATCTCGGACAACCGATCGAACTTGCTCAACAAAGTGCAGGCTGGGTGGCCATCTGGTGGCACTGGGCAGGCTACAAAATTGAAATGGGATTTTTCCCAACTGCGACTCTGGCCTGGGATACCATCACTGATTTAATTCAGCGAGAAATTGCAGTGCGGGCGCTGTTAGAAGTCGTCGAAGAATGGCGAGAAAACACTCAGATTAGCGATCGAGAATATGAAACCAGCACCGAAGCTTTGATTCAATCTGTTCTCGTCTAAATTCTCCACAGATATAAGATTGCCGGATCTTCTGATTGCACTTCAACCACACGATCTGGCTGCCAGTCTCCCATGTCAAAGTCGTGTGAAAGAATGCGCGTACCGGGAGAAAGTTGAGCCAGTAAGGTAGGACGAAGTTTTAGATTTAGATGCGGCAGTAAATATAGAATGACGATCGTCGCCTCACTAAAATCACTTTCAAATAGATCTTGTTGAAGAAAAGTGACGCGATCGCCAACACCCGATCGTTGAGCATTTTCAAATCCCTGACGAACGCGCTTAGGATCGATGTCAATGCCCACTCCTTGAGTGCCAAATCTTTGAGCCGCTGTGATTAAAATTCGACCGTCTCCACTGCCCAAGTCATAGAGAATATCGTCTGAAGTTACCTCCGCCAAAGTCAACATCGCTTCGACGACCTCGGCAGGCGTGGGCAAATAGCCAATATCAGGCTTCCATTTCACTCGCTTGGGAGTTGCTTCATTGTTTCCTTGACTGATCACATGACCCACCTGACACAGCTTTCATATTTTCGCACGCTGTTTTGAGCCCCTGGGCAAACAAAAATCCCAACTTTTACAAAAGACTTGTTCTCAGTTGCATCAGTTGCAGTTGAGGCTCAAGCTGCCTTTTTAAAACATCCTCTAGGAATGATTTCGCGAGTCTTAAGTTTGTCCAAGTCAACTCGATTAAGTTGCTGAAGAGTTTGAGAGAGGTGAGGGCGATATTCTTTTACGTACTGAGAAATTTCATTCCAAAGTAGCAGTGCTGGAATTATACTTAAAAATTCTCAAATCTCCTGAAAGTCGCACGCCTTAGCAGAGCCAATCAACTCAGCCCCACCCAATCTAGATCAAAAGTATTACGATCGCCCCGAAAAACCAAGAAACTGATACGATAATTCCTCTACCTGTTGGCTCCTTCTGGGGTCATCTGGTAACCTGTCGGGAATCATGACGATCGCGCATTACCAGTGAGTTTAATGTCAGCCAGTCCCTTTGCCACCACTGACTCGATTTCGTTAGAGCAGGCGCTCAAACATTACTTTGGCTACGATAGCTTTCGGCCGGGCCAGCGTCAGATTGTTGAGCAGGCTTTAGAAAATCGTGACCAGTTGGTGATCATGCCCACGGGCGGCGGCAAATCGCTGTGTTTTCAACTGCCTGCCCTGCTGCAACCGGGACTGATGATCGTCGTCTCGCCCCTGATTGCGCTGATGCAAGACCAGGTAGAACTGCTGCGCGATAATGGCATTGCTGCCACGTTTCTCAACAGCAGTCTGAATCCAGAAGAACTGCGATCGCGCGGTCGGGCCGTTCTCAATGGTCAGATCAAAATCCTCTACGTTGCACCAGAACGGTTACTGAGTGAAGATTATTTAAATTCCGTCTTGCCACACATGCGCGATCGCGTGGGAATTTCTGCCTTTGCGATCGATGAAGCTCACTGTGTTTCTGAGTGGGGGCATGACTTTCGACCTGAATATCGGCAGTTAAATTATTTGCGGCAGCGCTATCCTGACGTTCCGATTTTGGCTCTGACTGCAACCGCCACGCCACGGGTCAGAGACGACATTGTTAAACAATTGGAACTGCGATCGCCGATTGTTCATGTCGCCAGTTTCAATCGTCCCAACCTATACTACGATGTTCGTCCCAAAACCAAAAATTGCTATGCAGAACTCGTTCAACAGATTCGCCAAACGCCCGGTTCTGGAATCATTTATTGTCTCAGTCGCAAACGAGTCGAAGAAATTGCTGAGAAGCTGAGAAGAGACAAAATTTCTGCACTGCCTTACCACGCTGGACTAGACAATCAGACTCGGACTGACAACCAAACTCGCTTCATTCGAGATGACGTGAGAGTGATGGTGGCGACCGTGGCGTTTGGAATGGGAATCAACAAGCCAGACGTTAGATTTGTGATTCACTACGATCTACCGCGCAACATTGAAGGGTATTACCAGGAGTCAGGCCGAGCAGGACGAGATAATGAACCGTCGCACTGTACGCTTTACTTCGGGACAGGTGACATCAAAACGATCGAGTTCTTAATCAGTCAAAAAGTCGATCCAAATACAGGAATGCCGCTCGAAGATGAACAGCGCATCGCTACCCAACAAATGCGTCGAGTCATCAACTACGCCGAAGCGACCGAATGCCGCCGCACGATTCAACTCTCGTATTTTGGCGAAACTTTTCCCGGCAACTGTGGCAACTGTGACAACTGTCGATTTCCCAAACCGATCGAGGACTGGACGATCGAAGCTCAAAAGTTTCTCTCCTGCATTGCTCGCTTTGCTCAAAAAAATCAGCACTTTGGGTTAATGTACACGATCGACGTGCTGCGCGGCTCCAAAGAAAAGCGCATTCTCAGCAACGGACACGACCATCTTTCAACCTATGGCATCGGCAAAGATCGCACCGCCGAAGACTGGAAAATGCTGGGGCGATCGCTGATTCACCAGGGGCTGATCGACGAAGCCACCGACGGCTATTCCGTTCTCAAGCTCAACGACCTGAGTTGGCAAGTGCTGCGAAAACAAAGAACCGTAATGATTGCGGTTAGTCAGATTAAGCCGAGAGTCACCGTTACGACGATCGCGCCCGTCAATACTGCTGAAGCCGAAGAACTCTACGATCGCCTGCAAAAACTCCGCAAGCGAATCGCTGATGAACAATCCGTTCCGCCTTATGTGGTGTTTTCCAATGCCAGTTTGCGACTGATGGCCCAACAACAACCTCAAACACGCGGACAGTTTCTGCAAATTTCTGGCGTGGGCGATCGCAAGCTTTCTCAATACGGCGACGTGTTTTTGACGGAGATTCGCGACTTTCGATCAGAAAACGGCTTATCGATTCAGACTGAAACCTTCTCTGCGCCTGCGGCTTCTCCACCTCCTCCAACGCCCTCAACGCCCTCAAACGAGGCCAGCTACACCCAGCTATACACGCTCGAACTGCACCACAAAGGCATCAAGCCCGCCGACATCGCCGAACAGCGCAACATTCGCCTCTCTACCGTCACCACTCACCTCGCCGAACTGCTGGAAATGGGCTATTTGGTGGAACTCGATCAACTCGTCGCCTCAGACCGCAAGACTCGAATTTTGAAAGCGATCGAAAAAGTAGGCGATGATTCCCTAACGCAACTGCGCGATTATTTGGGCGAAGTGTATGGCTATGACGAGATTCGGCTGGTGCGGGCTTGGTGGCGACGGGAGAATGAGGGATGAGGGAGAACTTCGATGATCTGTTCTCCCTTTGGGGGTAATCCGCTGCGCGAGGAGGGAGGAGGGAGGAGGGAGGAGGGAGGAAATTCTAAATCCTTCACGAGTAATCTTGAACCGAAAATCCCGTCTGAAAGTCTCTCAGGCGTTGCTGATTGGAGGGATGACTCTGTGGGAAGTGTCCATCTTTTCGCCCCCTAAATCCCCCAAAATTGGGGAACTTTGAACCTTGGGTTTCCCGCCGCTTTGGGGCAATTCATCCCCTGATTCAGCAACGCCGTCCCTCAGAATTGGCAGCTTGGGGGCAGAAGGGCTAAACAACGAAAAAACTTTGTCGAACTGACGTTGTTTGAGGTGGACGGGGTTTGGGCAATCTTTGGGCATCGAAGTTTAAGTAAATCTCCTGGTAAACTTTCCGGTAACTGGTAGGAAAAGCCAGGTATCTATTAAGACTGCTTCGACCATCTTTGCCCTTCAACCTTCACCTGAATTATGTTCTTGCGCCGAATTCTGTTGCCGACTCTTTCTGCTTTTGTGTTGATGCCTGGGGCAGTGCTTGCTCAAACGGTCACGCCGACTCCTGCGCCTGCCGCCTCTCCTGCTTTGCCAGCGTCCTCGGTAGCGAATCTGCTGCCGACTAATACACCGGGCGTTTTTTTGCTCAACACCAATGCAGAATCCTGGGAAGCACTGAGTCGGTTTGGCTTGTTTCCTAAAGATATGTCGTTTCCGGGACTGTTTTATCCGGTAGGGACGGGCATGAATTTTTATACCGACGTTCAGCCGTGGTTAGGAGATCAAGTTGCGATCGCCCTCCTGCCCGCCCGTGAACAAAAAGCGCCCAACCAATCGCTGATCATCTCCTCAGTCAAAGACGCGACCCAAATTCCCAGATATTTAGAACGCCTCAAAGCCAGCAAAAAGAAAGCAGCGATCGCTTCGAGATACCCGCAAGGGGTCGAGCGTCAATACAAAGGCATCACCATTTTGGAATGGGAACCTGAAAAAGTCGCCCCCTGCGAACCTGCTCCAGCAGACGGAGAAACCGTGACCTTTGCGCCCAAAAAGACCAAACCTCTCAAAGCCCAAACCTCAAAACTCAAAGCCGACTGCTCATTAGATCAACCGCTCAGTCGGGCAATCAATTCGCTAACCGCCCCTCTTTTGACCAAACCTTTACCGCCTTTACCGCCCACCTCATCAGACAAAACTGCTCCTACCGAGGTTGCTCCCTATACGCTGCCAGGGTTTGCGATCGCCATTCTCCCTAATTTTGTGGTGACTGCGACGAATGGGGGAGCGATCGAACAACTCATTGATGCCCAAACCGAAGGCAAACTAGCCGATAATCCTGCCTTTCAACGGACGGCTCAAAAACCTCAGTTTCAAAAGGCGCTGATGACGGGATACGGCGACTACATGAAGCTTTTTGCCGCTTCTACACAATTTAATCAAGAGCAGTTCAAAAATTTGCCGCCGGGGTTCCCCATGCCCAAAATTGATCCCAATCAAATCGACATGTTGGCAAAATATTACGACACGGTAGACGGCTACCTTTGGGCAGAGTCAGACGGAATGCACATGGAGGTCGGCGTTCACTTTAAGGAACCTGTGCCCCAGGCGACGATCGACGCGATCGCGACTCCTAACCAGATTCTCGGACGATTGCCAGAGGTCAATTATGTCGTCGCCAACAGCAAAAATGTCGCGCTGTTTTGGCAGGTTTTGACAACGGGACTAGAAGCCGAACCTTCGTTAAAGAAAGGCTTAGAGCAGTTTCGGCAGTTGAGTCAGAAGAATTTGGGACTGGACGATCGCGACGTTTTTCCCTGGATGACGGGTGAGTATGTGACGTTTCTCTATCCGACTCGTCAGGGCTTTATTCCAGCAGTGTTTCCTAACGTGGATCTGGGGTTTGGCGTGATGGTGCAAACGAGCGATCGTCCCGCGGCTGAGGCGGCTTTCAAAAAGCTCGATCAGATCGCCAGAACGCGCATCGGCAAAGATATTGTTAACACTCGCAAACTTCAGGGGCAACCCGTCACCGTTTGGGAGGGCCCGCTCATGGGCAAACCGACCAGCTTTTTGTCGCACAGTTGGGTTGACGAAGACACAATTTTGCTATTGATGGGTGGCGGAGCCGTCACAGAATTCAGTCCCAAACCTGCGAGAACTTTACCTCAGTCCTCCAACTTTAAGGCGGCGATCGCTCCCTTCTCGGATGACAATCTGGGCTATTTCTACGTCAACGGAGGCGCAGTGATGTCGCTGGTGAACAATGCAATTTTGCCTGTATTTATGGGTCGCCAGAAGACAGGCAGCGTTCCCTTCATCGACGAACTCAAAGCAACATTGGGCAGCATTCGGAGTGTGAGTGGCGCAAGTTTTATTCGGTCAAACAAGATTCAATCAGATGGTTTTTTGGCTTTGGCAACGACGCGCACAACTTCGATCAGCGCCAGTGAACTGCTGGAATCGGGACAAAAGAAACTCGCCGAAAATGATTTTGGAAGCGCGATCGCCAATCTCACCCGTGTTCTCAACCTTGAGCCTCAAAATGCCCAGGCTTATCGCGATCGTGCCAGTGCCCGGTTACAATCTGCCGATGGTCAGGGAGCCGTTGAAGACTATTCGCAAGCCCTTCGCCTCGATGCCAAAACTGCCGAAATCTACCAGGGACGAGCCAACGCTTATTCGTCTCTCTTTGATTATCAGAAGTCCCTTGCGGACTGGAATCAAGCAATCCAACTCCAGAGTGACGAGTCCGAATTTTATGTTTCACGAGCCGGAGTGCGCGGATTTTTGGAAGACTTTAAGGGCGCGATCGCCGATGCCGATCAAGCGATCCGTCTCGACCCTGAAAATAGCTTGGCTTACAACACTCGCTGTTATGCCCGCGCCCGTGGATTGGGTGACTTTAAGGGAGCGTTGCCCGACTGTGAGAAAGCGATCGTCCTCGATTCTGAATCACAGAATAATCTGGCGAGTCGCTGTTATGTTCGAGCCAACTTAGGCAACAAAAAAGCGCTAGAAGACTGCAATCTTGCCTTAGAACTGGATGCCGAAAACCCTTCTCTCTATGAAGATCGCGGACTGGCCCACGCCGCCCTCAAAGACCAGCCATCCGCCCTGGAGGATCTTCAAAGAGCGGCTGAACTCTATCAAACGCAGGGCAACGTGACAGCACAGCAGCGAGTTGAGAAAGCGATTCAGAAGTTGAAGGGATGAGGGCTGCCTGACTGACAAAACGAAGAAGGTGGAATGCAAGAGAGGGCAGTGAACTCACGCTTCAAGGAGTCGTCGCGTTGTCGCTTGGAGGCAAAAGCAGAAGACGGGTCAGGTAAAAAGTCTCAGTAGATTGCAAGTCATATTTTGGGCGATCGATCACCCTATCCGTCTAAGGAATGAGAATTGAATAATACCGAATTTTGTAGGGTGTGTTGAGCGATAGAGAAACGCACCGCCAATGGTTGCAATTAGTGCGTTTCGCGTGGCTCAACACACCCTACGCAAGGGTCGGTTTTATTACATCTAAGTCAATGCTTTGGTCATTAACTGACCATCTTCCAAGTGAATAATGCGATCGGCAATGTCTAATATTCGATTGTCGTGCGTCACCATTAACAAAGCGCAACCCTGCTCACGAGTTAGCCGATACATGAGATCTACAACATCGCGTCCGGTTTTACTATCGAGGGCGGCGGTTGGTTCGTCAGCTAAAATCAATTTGGGATGGTTGACTAAGGCGCGGGCGATCGCAACTCGTTGTTTTTGTCCACCCGAAAGAGTCTGAGGGTATTTATTCAACTGATCGCCTAGTTTGACAGCTTGCAGCATAGCTTCCGATCGCGATCTTGCTTCCCGTTTTGAAAAGTCGCGGCGAGCTTCAGCAGCCATCTGAACATTTTGTCGAGCAGTTAAAAAACTCAGCAGATTGTGTGCTTGAAAGATATAACCAATATGTTGACGAACTTGCACTAACTGAGATTGACTAGCTCCGCGTAGTTCTAATCCTAAAAAATTGAGGCTGCCTGACTGTATCGATCGCAGTCCACCAATTAAGGTCAGCAAAGTCGTTTTCCCTGAACCGGAGGGCCCTGTCAGGATGACAATTTCTCTAGGTCTAATCTTTAAGTTGATATCAAATAACACTTGCTTGCGTAATGACCTTGATCCCAAGTGATGATTCAAGTTTTCAATAGAAAGAATCGAGTCTGAATACATAGTCAATAGACCTGTTCATTAAAAAATATCTGCGGGGTCTGCCGATCGTAGTTTGTTGACGGCGATCGCACCAGAAATCAGGCACATGGTAAAAATCGAAGTTAATACACTAATTGCCTGGTTGGGTGTCATAATTACAGGAAGATGAGTTGCATTTTTTGCCAGATCATACAATTGCAAAGAAATTGCAAATCCGGGAATAAATCCTAATGTCGCTAGAATAAAAGCCTGTTGAAAAACTGCTATGAACAAGTAATTATTGCTATAGCCGATCGCTTTAATCGTTGCAAACTCAACGAGATGATTAGCAATATTGCTATAGAGAATCTGATAGACAATCACGACTCCTACAATAAATCCCATTGTCACCATCAAGGTGAACGTGAAGCCGATCGGGGTTCGTTCTGCCCAGTATTTCTTTTCTAGTTGACTATATCCATTCAGGTCAAAAATTCTTACATCATTAGGTAACCTCGCCTTCAATTTTTTCAAAACACGGTACTTATCCTGACCTGCTTTTAAGGTAACTACTCCCACATCAATTTCTTCGGGTGTTCGTTCTAAAAACATTTCTCCAAAAGTTAAATAAGGGACAATCAAGTTGCCATCTACGCCAAAAGACGGCCCCAACGTAAACAAACCTCGAACTTCTAAGGCTTTAGAAAAAGTCAATTCGTTGAACGGTGAAATCTCAATATCCACTGATTTGTTTTGGTTAAACGTTTCAGCGATCGGGCCAAACTCAGGACGAGAAGCTCGATCAAAAAGAGCACGATCGGAGATTTTAAGTTGATCTAATTGCTCGTTAATTTCGGGAATTGTAAAAATAGGATTAGCGGGATCAACCCCAAACACAAATAGCGAATTTTTTTCACCCGTTTTAATATTTTTGAGCTTGCCAAATTGCAGGTAGAGTGAATTTACAGATTCCACTTCATCTAACGCTAATGCTTGATATAATCGTTCTCTAGGGAAGCTTTGTTGAGAGGTAAGCGACGCATATTGAGGACTAATTAAAAAGATATCACCTCGCAGACTACGATGTACTTTAACCGCACTCTCATATAGCGCATCCTGAAAGCCAAGCTGCATGAACAATAGAATTGCCACAAACGCAACCCCCGCCAACGTGACCAAAAATCGAACTCTTTGTCTTGTAAGTTGTAGCCAAGCGATCGGAATAGACAGCATGGTTATTTTTCCTCTCAAACTATTTCTTGAAAATCACCTGAACCTGCAAATTAGTTAGTCCTGAAACTCGCTGACTATCCTCTGGCGTTAACTCAACTTTGACCTCAATCACTCTACGATTTGTTTTGGCAAGTGGATTGATGCTAAACGTATCCTGTGACCCAACTCGTAGCCCAATTTCAGCAACCGTACCCTTAAGTTCTCCTGAGATCGCATCACTAGTAATCGTCGCCTGTTGACCAATTTTGATCTTTTTAATATCTGTTTCATAGACTTCTGTCACTGCGTACATCGTGTCATTGTCAGCGATTTCAGCAATCCCCTCTGCGCCCACAATTTCTCCCGATCGCGCGTGAATTTTTAGTACTTGTCCATAGATAGGCGATCGAATATTGGTTAACTCTAAATCCGTTTCGGCCGCTTTGACCGCCGCGATCGCATTAGCCACTTCCGCCTCTGCCACATTTACATCCACTGGACGCACTTCTACGACACTGCCCAGGTTTGCTTTTGCCTGATTGAGTTGTGCCTGAAGGGTTTCTACTGCCAATTGTTTGCTGTCTCGCACCGAAGCAGAAATCGCTCCTTCTGTAAACAAAGTCTGATTGCGTTGATACTCTAGTTGAGCATTGTTAACTTCTGCTTGCAGTCGATCGATCGCTGCTTTTTGAGCATTAATATCATCGGTTCTGGCTCCAGCTTTGACCCTAGCTAACTGAGCCTGAGCAATCTGAACTTGTTTTTGAGCCTTAACCAACGATGCCTCACGGCTTAAGCGAGTTGTCAAGGTTGCGACAATCTGACCTACCCGAACGGAATCACCTTCTTTGACAAACAGTTGATCAATGCGCGCCCCCTCCAATGAGTTGAATGCAGACAAGCGAGTAATTTCACCCTTTGGCTGCAAGCGTCCCAACGCAGCAACGGCCCTTATCGCAGGTTTGGCACTGGCTTTAACTACAGGTGCAGGAGTTTGTGTAACCGATCGCTTCTGAATGAGCAGATACCCACCGCTCGCCCCCACCGCCAGCATTACTGCAACAGCAAGGTTAAAGATCCACGATCGTTTGGGCTGGGTAAATGGACTAATTGGTTCAACATACTGTTCGACTTTTTTTTGTACCATCGTAGGGGCCTCAAGGGGAGGAAGGAGGGAGGAGGGAGGAGGGAGAACTTGGCTTGGCAAGGAGGAGGAAAAAATGAGGTTTGAGTTCAGGGATGGTTGAGCAACTTGCTCTTGATTGTTGACACCTCACTCCTCACT
This sequence comes from Phormidesmis sp. 146-12, assembly GCF_052939495.1. NCBI lineage: Bacteria > Bacillati > Cyanobacteriota > Cyanophyceae > Leptolyngbyales > Leptolyngbyaceae > Phormidesmis > Phormidesmis sp. 146-12. Next base: position 27,064 of record NZ_JBJPHS010000019.1, read on the forward strand.
CAAGAACTCTATTGGACTGGAAACAGCTTGTTGATCAAAGAAATTACGGTGGCGGTTTCATCGGAGCTGACGATCGCCCCCCTATCAAGACCAACGATCGTGCTGCTAAACCCATAATCGACGCGGGTCTTTTCGCTTTGAATGTCTACAACGATGCCACTTCCATAGTTCACTTTGGTGAAGCTGGGCTGGACGACGATTTCTCTGCCTTCCCAAGTGATTGTGGTGCTGCCATCGGTTCCTACTGTGACCCGACCTGGCCCTAGATCGATCGTCGAGCCAACTAAAACTGAGGTTGCTTTGCTCCGATCTTTAACCAGGGTGCCGCTCTCTGGGCTGACCACAACTTCCTGACCATCATTCCAGGAAACGACGGTATCGCCTCCCCAATCGACCACAACCTGACCGCTACTGTAGGGGCCATTCCAGGTGCTGACGGTGCCACCCGCAGGATTGACAATCACTCTGCCACTGCTGTCTGCTGAATTCCAAACAGTTGAGGTGCCTTTGCCCAAATCAACCTTCACTAAACCATCGCGATAAGGACGGCTCCAGGTGCTGTCATCGCTAACCCCATCCGAATCGACAATGACTTGACCACCACGATAAGGGCCGCTCCAGGTGCTAGTCGTGCTAGTCGTGCCATCGGGATTGACCACGACCTGACCCCTACTATAAGGGCCACTCCAACTGCTGGTGCCCCCACTCGTTGTCACCGCGCCATCCGCATCGACGACGACTCGACCACCACTATAAGGGCCGCTCCAGGTGCTAGTCGTGCTAGTGGTGCCATCGGGATTGACGACGACCTGACCCCTACTATAAGGGCCGCTCCAACTGCTGGTGCTGTCATTCGTTCTAACCGTTCCATCCGCATTGACGACAACCTGACCGCTGCTGTAAGGGCCGCTCCAGGTGCTGGTGGTGCTGCCGTCTGGATTGACCACGACTTGACCACTACTGTAAGGGCCATTCCAAGAAGAAATTGTGCTATTTGCCGGAACAATCGCCGTATTGAGCGGAGGAAGTAACGGAATCCAATTCAGTGAGGGCAGGGTCAATTGTCCAAAGGGTGAAAAAAGCGACATACAAAATCCTTAAAGAGGGACAACAAGAGCGTTTAAGGTTTTATAGAATGAATGCCCGATCGAGCATCAAGAGAATCAATCTAAGTACGATCACACCCGCTTGTAAGTACCAACACTGCGAAACAACTCTCCCTGGTCACACCAGAATGCAAGCTTTTTACTCAAGATTTTGGCCATCCTACCCAAAAAGGCTGCAAACACTGATACAGTGATGAGAGGAAATAAAGATTTGTTGCGCTGAAAAACTTAACCAACTCAGTCTTGAAGTAGCATTTTTGGCACAGCCCCAGGATAGGGGAATGTGAGATATGATACAGTCATCAAACAGTGAGCGAGAAGAGCGTTGGAATAGCCAATATCTAAAAGTTGAACACAAGATTCTAAACTTATGCCCACTATCGCAATTGATCAAGTCAGCGTTGGGCTTAACCGCCGACCTATCAAAGATGAGAAAGTTGCTGAACTAATGGAGTCCATCAAGGCGAATGGACTACTAAATCCTATTACTATAGACCAAAATTTCAACTTGGTCGCCGGACTTCACCGACTCACCGCTTGTAAGCTGATTGGGCTGACTCAAATTGAGTGTACCATCATTACCTGTGAAGATGCCAACCATAGTCGATTAGCAGAAATTGATGAAAACCTGATCCGCAGTGAGCTAAATGCCCTAGAGCGATCGGAGCTTTGGCTAGAGCGCGATCGTATCCTCGACAAAATGGGGCTAAGAGCCAAACCGGGACAAAATCAATATCGCTCAAAAGGGGGTGAAACCGTTTCACCTTTGCTCAAAACTACTCTAGAACTCGCGAAAGAAACAGGCTACACCGATCGTACCTTTCAGCACGGCAAACAGATCGCTCGGAGCATTGTTCCAGAAGTCAAAGAAATCTTGCGAACCACTGAGTTGGCTAGTAGCCCAACCGCCTTACTCAAAGTGGCCCGCGCCGGAAGCCAGGAGCGTCAGCAGGCAGAACAAGCCGAACAAGCCGCCCAGATCGCTCGTGACCAAAAGCAGCACGCAGAGAGCGACAAACTGACCAGACTCGCTGCGGCGGCCAGGGCAAAACAAAAAGAGTTACAAATTGTAGCGCTGAACGCGATCGCTGCCGAAAAAGAAGCCAAATCTATTGCCAAACAAAGTCAGCGACTGTCAAATTCAGACTTCTCTACAATCACGCCCAACGTTCAGGCTGGGGACGAATGGAACCTGGATCGCCATTTTGTCTACTGCGGCGATACGACCAGTTCTCAGTTTGTCGAGTGCTTGCCCTCTAATGCAGCGCTTGCGATCGCGACCCTTTCGGCGGATTGGCACCACGATTATCTGATCGATGAAGCCAGGGTAGTAGTGGTGTTGCGCTCTGAGGGAACCGTTCACGACTTTTGTCATCAACATCAGATGCCCTTTCAGTTTGAGTGGATGCTGGGCGACCTTTATGCGGCGGTTTTTTCTCGTCAGACGATCTCCAAACCCCAGGCAGCGATCGCCGTGCGCGGAGTTGAAGGAATCGTGGCTTATCTAATCAGTGCTTACGCCCAACCTGGGAATTTTGTGATTGCGCCATTTATGGGTCACGGTGAAGTGTTGATGGTCTGTGAGCGGATGGGGCGCATTTGTTTTGTGGGGGATCAGGAGCCAGACTGTATCGAGCGGGCGATCGCGAACTGGCAGTCTTTCACCGGAAAACAGGCAACCTTTGGAGGAGGGGCTGAACGGTGAGGGGTGGTTTTTGGCACACTGAGCGAAAAAGTGGGGGACTGAAACGGAAAAAACCTCAAGACTCGCGACAACTACGCACCTCAGACCTCTTTTTCTAACTCCGGGGTATTGTGTTTTTTTGATGAAGATTCCGTTAATTTACTGGAAGTTTCCATACCGCCTGTGATAACCTTTCTGCAAATGAAATCGCATCTCTGACCTTCCACCGAAGTTAAGAGACCTGAGATTTCTACGCTCTGAATTGCTGGTCTTGAACGCTTCTGAATCCTGTCATTCTTCTCAAGAGTGGCAGAGTAAGTCCCGGATGGTCTGACTCACACCGTTAGCAGTTCCTCAAGTCACGTAAACAGTATGGCTGGCAAAGGTCTGTACAGCCCACTTCTGACCCAACTGGCAAGGTAAAACAGATGGGTGATTCGCGTAAAGAACTTGGACACAAAGCTTAAATCTGGCTCCCGAAGGTAAATCTTTTCAATTTCTTGACCAATAATGTAGGGTTGACTACTAAGTGACTATCGCTCCTACTCTAGATTTGATTTAAGCAGACACAAGCCCGAAAGATTGATTGTTTTGAGGCTTTGATTTCTAGTATCAAGTCTTGCTCTAATTTTGGGGGATCTACTACTATGGCGTTTATCAGAGTTGACAGTCTTGTCATCAACACTGCTTACATTGCTGCCGTTGACCTTGAAAGCCATACTTCCTCTGGAGAAGACAGTGTAGCGATTTTGATGGTGACTCCCAAGTTCCCGTTGGCTCGGAAGGAAGATATTTCTCATAGTCCTCACCATTACGAATGGCTTGAATTTACTGGCAAAAAGGCGGTGGCCTTGAGAACCTACTTTAGTAGTCTCAACAATGTCATTGATCTACTGCCCAGTTCTTATTATTCAGTTGCGTGTGTTAACTCATAGTTCTCTCGATCGATTAAAAGTTAGGGCAACACTAGCTTTCACTGATTAACCCAGTCATTATAGAGCGTGCATTTTTGGTAGGGCGGCTCACACCCCCTGACCTTCCCACCTGCCGTTGGTGGGCTAACTGTGTGTACTCTCGACAGTCAGGTTAATCACGACGTTAGTTGGTAAAGCGAATTGAATAACCTCTACCGATCAAGTGAGTTTATCTATTTTGGCGAAGCTTATGCTAGTGAGCTATTGATCTCCGATCGCGACGGTTATTTCGCAAGCATTCATCCATCACGAATAAGGGTTTGTCTATGTCTACTTCTAGGATTGACCCGATCTTGGCACAGCTACACAGCGAAGTTGGCAACTTTGAGAAGGCGCTATTAGAGCTAATAAAGAGTAAAAACAAAAAAAAAGCGAGGTCTGAAACATTGGTGGACATCAACAAGACCAATCGGCAGCTCAAAAGCACCCCGATCGCCATTATTGGTATGGCTTCTCTCTTTCCGGAGGCTAAAAATCTTCAGGAATATTGGGACAACATCATGCGCGAGGTGGACTGTATTACCGAAGTTCCGTCGTCTCGCTGGGATGTCGATGAATTCTATGATCCCGACCCCAAAGCACAAGACAAAACCTACTGTAAGCGGGGCGGATTTATCCCAGATATTGACTTTAATCCGATGGAGTTTGGGCTACCTCCCAACATTCTGGAATTTACGGATGTGTCGCAGTTGGTGTCGCTGGTGATTGCCAAAAAAGCGATGGAAGATGCGGGCTATGGGGAGACTCGGCAGTTCGATCGCGATCAGGCTGGTGTGATTCTCGGTGCTGCTGTTGGACGGCCGTTGAGCGGCCCGTTAACTGCCCGAATGCAATACCCCGTCTGGGAAAAAGTTCTTAAAAACAGTGGTTTATCAGATGAAGACACGCGGCGGATTGTTCAAAAAATCAAACTCGCCTACCTCGACTGGGAAGAAAATTCGTTTCCGGGCATGTTGACCAACGTGATCGCGGGACGGATTGCCAATCGGCTTGATTTTGGAGGCACTAACTGCGCGATCGATGCCGCCTGTGCCAGTTCTCTCAGCGCTTTCAAGATGGCAGTCAGTGAATTGAGCGAACACCGCGCCAACTTGATGCTGACCGGGGGCATTGATATTGACAACTCGATCGTCACTTATCTCTGTTTTAGTAAAACGCCTGCGCTTTCCAAACGTCAGGAAAGCCGACCCTTTGATGCAGAGTCTGACGGAATGCTGGTTGGCGAAGGCGTGGGAATGCTGGTGCTGAAGCGATTGGAGGATGCCGAACGGGATGGCGATCGCATCTATGCGGTGATTCGAGGCATTGGTTCTTCTAGTGACGGACGCTACAAAAGCATTTATGCACCTCGCCCAGAAGGGCAAGCCAGAGCCTTGCGACGAGCCTACGAAGAAGCGGGATTTTCTCCAGCCACGGTGGGCTTGATCGAAGCGCATGGAACAGGCACCGCAGCAGGCGATCCGGCGGAGTTTTCGGCGCTGGATCAGGTGTTTCGAGAAGCCGATGCGGAGCAGCAATCGATCGCATTAGGAAGTGTCAAGTCACAGATTGGACATACCAAAGCTGCGGCGGGTGCGGCCAGTTTGATCAAAGCAGTACTGGCACTCCATCACAAAATCCTGCCTGCGACCATCAACATCACATCTCCCAATCCCAAGTTGAGCATTCAAACGTCTCCTTTTTACCTCAACACGCGCACTCGACCGTGGATTCGCCCTGCTGGAGAGCCTCCCAGACGCGCAGGCGTGAGTTCTTTTGGCTTTGGCGGCACTAACTTTCACATCGTGCTGGAAGAATACCAAGCCGAACATCAACAGTCTTATCGATTGCACAGTACGATTCAGACGCTACTCTTGACGGCCGCGACTCCCGAAAAATTGTTGCAGCACTGTCAAACGATTTTGCAGACGTTGCAATCTGAGGGCGGCGATCGAGACTATTTGGCGATCGTAAACGCTTCTAAACACCTGACGCTTGAACAAAATGCCGCTCGATTGGGATTTGTGGCAGGGTCACGCAGCGAAGCCTGTAATCTGTTGCAAATCAGCATTGAGCAGTTGCAGAAAAACCTGACGATTTATGGATGGAACCATCCCCAAGGTATCTACTACCGCAAAAGCGGCATGGTAGGCAAAGTAGTGGCACTGTTTTCGGGGCAGGGATCGCAATATCTCGAAATGGGACGAGAACTCACGCTCAACTTTCCTACCTTGCGAGAAGGACTGGGCGAGATGGATCGGCTGATGATTCAGGATGGGCTAACCCCGTTGTCAGAAGTCGTGTTTCCTGTACCCACCTTTGAGAGCCAATCGCAGCAAGATCAAGTGGCAGCCCTACAGCGAACGGACTACGCCCAACCCGCGATCGGGATCTTCAGCAGCGGACTTTACAAACTATTGCAGCAAGCCGGATTTCAGCCTGATTTTGTAGCAGGACACAGCTTTGGAGAATTGACGGCACTGTGGGCAGCAGGCGTGTTGGGCGATGGGGATTACTACCGTCTAATCAAGGCAAGAGGGCAGGCGATGGCGACTCCCGTAGGAAATAGCGACGCGGGAGGAATGCTGGCGGTGAAGGGGGATGTCAGCCGCATCGAGGCACTGATTCAACCGTTTCCCCAGGTGACGATCGCAAACTTGAATTCTCCTCAACAGGTCGTTTTGGCGGGTGCCAAGTCAGAAATTGCCAAAGTGCAGACGATTTTGCAAGAACAGGGACTCTCTGCGATCGCGCTCCCCGTGGCGGCGGCGTTTCATACTCCCTTAGTTGCCCATGCTCAAAAGCCGTTTGCTCAAGCGGTTGAGTCGGTGACCTTTGCAAATCCTAAAATTCCGGTTTACACCAATGTGACGGGCAAGCAGTATCCCCTGGATGCGCCGACGATTCAAAAAATTCTCAAGGAGCATCTGATCAACAAGGTCTACTTCAGGCAGGAGATCGAGGCGATCTATGCGGATGGCGGTTTTTGCTTTGTGGAATTTGGCCCCAAAAATGTGCTGACCAATCTGGTGAAAGAGATTTTGGCAGACCAACCCCATGAAGCGATCGCTCTGAATGCAAACTGGCGCAAAGATAGCGATCGTCAATTACGTGAGGCGGCGGTGCAGTTGCGGGTTGTGGGGCTACCCTTGGGAGATTTTGACCCCTATCCGCTAGAGCGAATCACGCCTGAAGTCAGTCCCAGAGCCAAAGCGCTGAATGTGCGATTAACAGCGACCAACTACATCAGCGAAAAGACGAGAATGGCGTTTGACATGGCGCTGCAAGATGGGCATAAGGTGACATTGGCGATTCCAGAGGCGATCGTGATGGATCGCTCCCTTGAAGTTGTCTCCACCACAGATTCCAGCCGCAAAGCTGACCTAAACTTAAAAAAAGTTTTGCAATCTACCAAACCCGCACCCAAAGAGCAGTCGCAAAACGGACATTCGACAAACGGACATGCGACGAACGGACATGCGCGCAATGAGCCGCCAAAAGATGAGCCGCTCAAAGAGCAGTCGCAAAACGGACATTCAGCCCAGACGATAAAAGCGGTCGCCCAAGAAGCGGTCGCTCAAAAAGTGACTCAAAAAATGGTTGACTCTGTACCGCTCGATCACTCTGCTCCCCAGCATTCTCAGCCCAAAACGATGACTTCCAAGCCTGAACCTGTTTCCATTCAGCCACCTTCTGAACCCAAGGGACTCCCTATGTCAAACTTACCTTTGCACTACCAACGCATTTTAGAGAGTTTGGAGTCTAGTCTGACGGAATTTAGCCACCGCCAACAAGACATTTTGCAAGTACACGAACAGTATTTGCAGCAGCATATTGACTATGCCCAAGCTTTTCTCGATTTGACTCAGCAGCAGAATGCTTTGTTTGGCAATTCAGACACTGTGACTCCCCAGGCTCAGACGACGGTAGCCGAAAGTCTGGAACGCAGTATGACGCAGTTTCATCAACATCATGGCGAGACGCTGCGGGTTCACGATCGTACGCTACAACATCAAGCAGACCACACTCGCAGTTTCTTTGAGGTTTTGCATTATCAGTATTCTGGACTGGTTTCTGGGGAAGTTGCATCAGAACAGCCTTCTAGACACAATGGGGCAAAGGTTCTACAAGAAAAAGTAGCGGTGTTGTCAGATACCATCTCTGCAAGTTACTCACAAGAAATCGCGACACCTGCGAACATTACACCAAAGGCAGTTCCCCCAGTGAGACAGCCGGAAGCGATCGCTCAACCTATTGCCAAAAATGGTGCTCTCAAGGTTAGTGCGGCTGAGTCTTTCAAGGTTGTGACGACTGTTGAATCGCTTCAGCAAGACATTCCAAAGGTAGTCCAGCCTACAGTCGCTAAAGCTGAAGTTCCCAAAGTCGAAGTTCCAAAAGTCGAAGTTTTACAGCAGGTAGCGTCTGAGCCTAAAACAGATGAAATGGCTGCTCTGGTAGATGCGCTACTAGAAATTGTCAGCGAAAAGACAGGCTATCCGGCAGAAATGTTGGAGTTAGACCTGGACATGGAGGCTGATTTGGGGATTGACTCGATCAAGCGAGTCGAAATCATGGGCACGATGCAGCAGCAGTTTCCTGACTATCCGGTGGCCAACCCCGAAGACTTGGGCGAGTTGCGGACGCTGGGACAAATCATCGAACAAATGCGTCAGGTTGCTTTGGTTGCAGTGCCGACAACTACAAAATCAGATACAAAATCAGAGGAAACTTCCCTACCAGCGATTAACAATCACACTGGAGTATTAGAAGTAGAGTCTGCCAAAGTAGTTGTGACCAAAGAGGTCGAGCCTACTGTTTCTGACCCCGATAACCCGACTTTAGACGATCTCTCAGCTCTGGTGGATGCGCTACTAGAGATTGTCAGCGAAAAGACAGGCTATCCGGCAGAAATGTTGGAGTTAGACCTGGACATGGAGGCTGATTTGGGGATTGACTCGATCAAGCGAGTCGAAATCATGGGCACGATGCAGCAGCAGTTTCCTGACTATCCGGTGGCCAACCCCGAAGACTTGGGCGAGTTGCGGACGCTAAGACAAATCGTTGAGCAGATGAAACAAACTGGGACGGAAAAAAAAACCATTCAGGCACCCGTTTTAGCGAACAGTCCCGCCTGAGTTCACCGTTGCCCAACCATGCGATTCGTCGTCAGACTGTAAGACTGCAATTTTTGCCCGATCCCGATCGCCTCGATTTTGCCTTGCCCAAAGACCAGATTTGTTTGCTGACCGATGAGGGTTCCCCGATGACCATGAAAGTCGCAAAGTCTCTCATCCAGCAAGGTTGGAAGGTCGTCGTCCTGAGCTTTCCACACGCTTTGGTGACCAAACCAACCATTGCAGAGGGAATCAATCGAGTCGTAATGGACGGCTGGAGCGAAGATCAGTTAAAGTGGCAACTCAACACGATCGCAGATACTTACGGCCCGATCGGTGCATTTATTCACCTAAATCCCAGTCTAGAGGACTATCAGAATGCTGGAATCCAGGCTCCCGAAGTAGACAAAGCGATCGTTCAGCAGGTCTTTTTAATCGCCAAACATCTCAAAAAATCGCTGACTCAACCCCGGTCTGTGGGTCGCGCTTGTTTTCTAACAGTGGCTCGACTGGATGGCGCATTTGGTCTAAGTCAGCGGCTCAAGTTTAGTGCAATCAGTGCGGGATTGTTTGGACTCACCAAAACGCTAAATGCTGAATGGGAATCGGTGTTTTGTCGAGCGATCGACCTTAGCCCCCGTCTAGATTTTGGTCAATCCGCCCAGTGTATTCTTGCTGAGTTACATGATCCCGATCGGGGGATTGCTGAAGTCGCTTACGGAGAGCAAGGTAGAGCCACGCTGATTGCAGAAGTCAGCACAATGAGTTAACAACTAGCTTGGAGTCGGGGCACTTATGGTTAATGTGATTGCTCAAATCGATTCAGAATCCGTGTTTTTAGTCAGTGGTGGAGCAAGGGGCGTGACGGCTCAATGTGTACTCCGATTCGCTCAACAGTATCCGTGTAAGTGGATTTTATTGGGACGATCGTCGATCGCGACACCAGAGCCTACCTGGGCAGAGAATTGTTTTGACGAAGCTGAACTCAAAAAACGGGCAATGACCGCACTGCTCGAAACTGGCGAGAAACCAACTCCCGTCAAAGTTCAGAAACAACTCACGGCACTGACTGCCCGACGCGACATCGAGGCTACCTTGCAACAACTAGCCCAGTTAAATCGATCCGCAGAATATCTCAGTGTAGATGTGACTGATCGACCCGCCCTGCAAGAAAAGTTGTCTGGTGTCGTAAATCGACTGGGACGAATTACAGGCATTGTTCACGGCGCTGGAAACCTTGCCGACAAGCTAATTGAGAACAAAACTGCACAGGATTTTGAGTTAGTCTATGCTGCCAAAGTCCAGGGACTAGAAAATCTATTAAGCTGCGTTTCTCCAAACCAACTTCAGCATCTCGTATTGTTCTCATCAGTAGCTGGATTTTACGGCAACGCAGGACAGTCAGACTATGCGATCGCTAACGAAATTCTCAACAAATCGGCTCATCTGATTCGACAACACCATCCTCAATGTCACGTTGTCTCGATCAATTGGGGCCCGTGGGATAGCGGCATGGTCACACCCGAACTCAAACAAGCCTTTGCCGCACGCCAAATAGAAGTCATTCCGCTAGAGGTCGGGGCACAACTGTTTGTGGAAGAGGTAACGGCTCACACAGCGGCTCAAGTTGTGATCGGGAGTCCTCTGACTCGACAGGCTAACCCTCTGGATACAGAACTCAAAACACATCGGATTCATCGTACCCTGACGAGCGATCGCAATCCTTTTTTACAGCATCACGTCATTGGGGGACATCCCGTTTTACCTGCGATGTGCGCGGCCGGTTGGATGATTAGCACCTGTGAACATCTTTATCCTGGCTACCATTTTTTTGGTCTGGAAACCTTCAAAGTTCTCAAAGGCATTGTGTTCGATCGGACTCAGCCAGAAGAGTTTATTGTCGATGTGCAAGAAGTTGCCAAACTCTATAACGAGATTCAGTTTGATGTGAGAATCTGGAGTGAGCCAGAACTCAAAAAGCTGAGATTTCACTACAGTGGTCAGGTGACACTGCGCCGGGAAGCCCTACCCGCACCCATCTACAATGCTTTCAACAATGAGTCTGGCAGCGTCATTTCTGGACAGTCTTATTATCAAGATAAAACGCTGTTTCATGGAGCCTCTTTTCAAGGAATTGAGCAGGTATTGAATATCACTTCAAAACACTTAATCATGCAGTGTTTTCTACCTGGAATTGCGGCAAAAGATCAAGGACAATTTCAAGCAGAAATGTTCAATCCTTACATTCAAGATGTGGGCATTCAAAGTATTTTGATTTGGTTGAGACACTTCCATCAAACCGGGGCGTTGCCGTTAGAAATTCAGCAGATTACTCAATTCAAATCGATCGCCTTTGAGCAGCGCTTTTACGCCGTGATGGAACTGCAACTCAAAACCGAAACCGAAATCGTAGCCAACATCACCGCCTACGACCAGGAGAATGAAGTCTACGCCCGTCTGTCTGGAGTCAAAATGATTATCAGCGATCGCCTTAACCAGCTTTTTGAGCGATCGTCCTCGACCACAACCGTCTAGCCGCAAGTTGCCCATCCCTGAAAGCAGGGAATCGTATCAGGAGATTGATCATGGAGAAAATCGCGATTATTGGGCTATCTTGCCTTTTTCCCGATGCCAAAAGCCCTGCTGAGTTCTGGCAAAACTTAATCAATCAAACCGATTCTATTTCGCTTTCCACCGCAGAACAAATGGGCGTTGACCCGGCAATCTTTTACGATCCAGTCAAGGGAAAAACGGGAAAAACGGGAAAGTATTACTGCATGAAGGGTGGCTACATTAAGAATTTTGAGCTTGACCCCGCAGGCTATCACATTGCTCCCGAAATTCTTCAAAGCTTAGACAGCATTTATCAATGGTCGCTCTACATTGCCAAACAAGCTTTACAAGACAGCGGCTACTTAGAAAATGCTTCTGTTCTTGCTAAATGTGGCGTGATTTTAGGTAACCTTTCTTCACCGACGCGATTTTCTTATCGACTGATTGCTCCCATCTATCAACGCATCATTGCTTCAGCCGTTCAAGAACTCTTTAATCAACCTCAATTCAAGCTCAACAATCTGCCTTGTCCAGATCAGATGTCGATTTTGAATGGGCTAACGGCTGGGTATCCGTCGGCGATCGTAGCCCAGGCATTAGGACTTTCTGGCATTAACTTTTCACTGGATGCCGCCTGTGCGTCGTCGCTCTATGCAGTTAAGTTGGCGTGTCACTACTTGTCCTCTGGCAAAGCTGATTTGATGTTAGCGGGAGCCGTAAGCTGCACTGATCCCTTCATGACGCATACGGCGTTTTCGCTATTTCAGGCTTACTCTGATGATGGCATCAGTCGCCCACTCGATCAGGATTCTGGTGGTTTGATGACGGGAGAAGGCGCGGGAATGCTGGCACTCAAACGCTATAGTGATGCGGTCAGAGATGGCGATCGTATCTATGCCACAATTCTCGGACTGGGACTCTCCAATGATGGCAGAGGCAAGCACTTTCTTAGCCCAAATCCCAGAGGTCAGGTACTAGCTTTTGAGCGGGCCTACGCGGCGGCAGACATTGATCCGCAGTCGATTCAGTATGTCGAATGTCATGGCACAGGTACGCCCCTGGGCGATCGTACCGAACTCAACTCAATGGATACCTTTTTTGGGCAATATGGCGGCAAGCCTAAAATCGGCTCCGTCAAATCCAACATTGGGCACCTACTGACGGCTGCGGGAATGCCCAGTATGCTCAAGGTGATTTTGAGTATGAATGAAGGAGTGATTCCGCCGACGCTCAATCTTCAGGAGCCACTGAGTTCTGTTAACAATGTGATCGCACCTGAACAGATCGTCAAATCTGTCACTCCCTGGAATAGCCAAACTCCGATAAAACGCGCTGCTGTCAGTGCTTTTGGCTTTGGGGGCACCAATTCTCACCTGGTACTAGAACACGGAACTTCTAATAAAGTTCTTCCTCCCACTAATCCAGTAGAACTGCCCAAACTCGCGATCGTTGGCATGGATGCGTTTTTTGGTCAGTGTCATAGTCTGGATGCCTTCGATCGCTGTATCTATGAGGGATCTCAGCAGTTTATTCCGCTACCCAGCGATCGCTGGCGGGGGTTTGAGAAACTACAATCGCTGATGACGGATGCTGACTTGCCCAATGCTGAACCCCCGCTGGGAGCCTATATCAAAGAATTTGAACTAGACTATCTGCATTTTCGCATTCCTCCCGACGCAAACGATCAGCCCATTCCTCAGCAGTTGTTGATTCTCAAAGTAGCCGACGATGCGCTCCGCGATGCTGGGCTAGAAGAAGGAGCTAATGTGGCGGTGATTGTGGCGATGTCTACTGAGCTTGCGTCTCACCAACATCGAGCCCGCTGTGATTGGCTCTGGCAGGGAGAAGAAGCCTTGGCTAAAGTGGGCATTGTTCTACCTCCTGAGAAGAAAGAGGAACTAGAAGAAATTCTCAAAGAAGGCTTCCAAAAGGGGCCGATGCAGGTGAATCAGTGCATTAGCTTTATTGGCAACATTATGGCCAGCCGGATCTCTACGGTCTGGGATTTCACAGGCCCGACGTTCACGGTTTCTGCTGAAGAGAATTCTGTGTTCAAAGCGTTAGAAGTTGCTCAAATGCTACTGTCTGATAATACGGTGGATGCTGTTCTAGTAGGAGCGGTTGACCTGACTGGTGGGGTTGAGAATGTTTTACTCAGAAGCCAGATTGCTCCCTTGAACACCGGGACAGCTACCCTGGGCTGCGATCGCGCCAGCAATGGTTGGATGGTCGGAGAAGGAGCGGGAGCCGTCGTCGTCAAGCGTCTGGACACTGCTCAGGACGATCGCGTTTATGCGGTAGTTGATGCGATTAGTCTAGTACAGGATGAGCCAACTCGCTCTAACAACTTACCTTTGTCGCCTCAGCCCCAAGCTGTTGATCAGTCCTGTCAGCAAGCATTTCAGCAAGCAGGCATTACGCCCGATGAAGTAGGCTATGTAGAAATGTTTGGCAGCGGGATTGCTGAAGAAGATGCAGCAGAAGTTGCGGGACTAACTCGTGCTTATCAATCGGGGGCTGAATTGAATTGTGCGATCGGCAGCGTCAAAGCCAACATTGGACACACCTTCTCAGCGTCTGGGATGGCAAGTCTGATCAAAACAGCACTCTGTCTCTATCACCGCTACATTCCCGCAACCCCTCGCTGGTCACGTCCCAAACAGCCAGAACTATGGCAGGGCAGTCCTTTCTATGTTGCTACAGATTCTCGACCCTGGTCAGTGCCCGATCGCGCCCTCAAACGCACTGCCGCAATTAACGGCTTGGGACTCGATCGCACCTATGCCCACGTAATTTTGTCAGAAGATCCCAACCAGTCCAGCCGAAGTAATCGGGTGTTAGAACAGCTTCCGTTTCGGCTATTTCCGATCGCAGGTGACGATCGCGCCAGCATTCTAAATCAGCTAGCGGGTCTTGAGCAGATTTTGGATCAGTCTTCCTCCCTCGTCATTGCTTCTGGAAGAGCATTCGAGACATTTCGCGCTCAGTCTAGATCTACTTACACGGCAGCGATCGTGGGGCATAGCAAAGAAGACATTCGGCGTGAAGTCGATCGGGCCCGAAGTGGAATTGCCAAAGCCTTTGAGCAGAATGGAGAGTGGAAAACACCGCTAGGCAGCTACTTCACCGCGAATCCCCTGGGTAAAGGGGGTCATGTTGCCTTTGTGTATCCGGGTGCATTTACGTCTTACATCGGTATGGGGCGAGAAGCCTACCGATTGTTTCCCAACTTATTCGACAAGCTGACTTTATTTGGGGAAACCAACCTTCAGCAACAGCAATCTCACCAATCTAATCAAGCCTTGTATCCCCGCAGTTTAGAAGCTTTTTCAGTGCGGCAACTAGAAGCGTTAGAACTCCAAATGATCGGAGACGCTAACAATATGCTGATGGCTGGTACGCTCTCGACGATGGTGGCGACGGCGATGCTCAAAGATCATTTTCAGGTGCAGCCCAAAATTGCTTTTGGTTACAGTCTGGGCGAAGTGAGCATGATGTTTTCGCTCAATGTTTGGACAAGTTCAGAATCTATTGCCCACGGTGCAGATGATTCTCCATTGTTTCAGACAAGGCTTTCTGGCCCTAAAAATGCTGTGCGCGACTATTGGGGATTGCCCCCCAGTCAGGAGGCCGCCAGCGACGATTTTTGGAGTACCTACGTTGTGATGACGAAGGCTGATCGTGTTCTGGAAGCCTTGAAGCAAACCGATCGCGTGTATCTAACCCACATCAATACTCCCAATGAAGTCGTCGTTGCTGGAGATGCTAAAAGCTGTCAGCAGATGATCGATCGCCTGGAGTGTGAATCTTTTCGGGCACCTGCTAACTATGTGCTGCACTGTGAACCCATGCGGTCTGAATACAATGAGTTTGCCAGGTGGATGGTGTTGCCTACGCAGAAGATTGAAGACGTAAATCTCTACACGGCTGCTACCTACAACAAGTCGATCTTAGATAGTCAGAAGATTGCCCACAATGTTGCTGAAGCGCTAACTCGACCTTTGAACTTTCCGCGTCTAGTCGATCGCGTCTATGCTGACGGAGCCAGAATTTTTATAGAAGTCGGCCCAGGGGGCACCTGCTCTCGTTGGATTCGAGAAACCCTGAAGCACAAGCCTCATACTACGATCCCCATTGTGACGAGAGGGGTTGAAGATGCGGTGTCGATCGTGCGACTACTAGCCAAGTTGGTGAGCCATCAAATTCCCGTTGATTTGTCTTCTCTGTATCCTCCCATCGTCGATCGTAAGGCTCGATCGCTGATCAAAACTGTGACCTTGGGAGGTCAGGACATTCGAGCCGCTATTCTCACTGAGGAAAATCGGAAAATCTTTGCGGAGTACAGGTCGCCTGATTCTACTCAGAGCAGCCCCGCTAAGAGTCCACTCTTTCCTTATCGCAAGCCCAGCGACCCGCTACCCCAGACGATTCCCGCTCTAGAACGGCTTTATTCTTTGTCTTCAACCTCTCTCCGCCCTATGTCCAAGCTCTACCAAACGCTTAGAGAAAACCTCACACTCACAACTCAAACTCAGCGTACCTTCCTACAAACTCGCCAGGAATCACTACAGCAATTGAGTAGCCTGATCCAACTTCAAGTCAGTGCTTTGCAACAGATGATAGGCAGTCCAAACGACACAGGATATAGGACAGGAGACAGTGGACAGGAGACGGGAGACAAGGGACAACAGACAATAGACAGAAGACAAGCTTCCCCGCCTCGCCATACCCCTAAAGAACCTACTAAACTTACGCCTCCCCCTGCTCAACCTGCAACTTCCTTCGATCGCCCCCTAATTTTTGACGAAGCCCAGGTATTAGAATTTGCAGAAGGTAAGCTGTCTAAAGTGTTTGGGTCAGAGTATGCGATCGTAGATACTTATCCTCGACGGGTGCGCCTCCCCATGCCGCCCTACTTATTTATTAGTCGCGTTACCAAAATGCAGGCAAAGCGAGGCTGTTTTGAACCCTGCTTTATCGAAACTGAGTTTGACCTTCCTGATACAGCAGGCTATCCCGTTCCCTGTGCAATGTTTATCGAGGCCTGCCAGGGCAACATGATTTTGATCAGCTACCTAGGCATCGATTTTGAGATCAAAGGAGAACGAGTTTATCGCGCCTTGGACGGCATTGCTAGCTTTGTTGGAGACTTGCCCCAACCCGGTGAAACCATTCGCTGCTGTGTACAGATTACGTCGTTTGTGAGAAGTGGCGATACGCTGCTGTACTTCTTTGAGTTTGAAATCTTTGTGGGCGATCGCAAGTTTCTCGAAGCCCGTGGAGGCGCAGGATTCTTTACTGACGACGAACTGAAAAAAGGGCAAGGGGTAACCTTGAGCGATCGAGAAAAAGCCGCCCGTAACCAAATTCAAAAACAGTCCTTCAAGCCACTGTTGCCTTGTTCAAAAACCTACTTTGACAAGGCTGATCTGATTGGACTCAGTGAAGGCGATTTCTCTTGTTTTGGAGCCGACTACCATCCTCGCGATCGCAATCCTGCCCTGAGATTTCCATTACCTTTGACGCAAATGGTCGATCGGATTGTAGCGATCGATCCCACGGGTGGAGCCTGGGGACTAGGACTCATTGTTGCCGAAAAAGACCTGAATCCAGAACACTGGTACTTCAACTGTCACTTTAAAGACGACTACTGTCTACCTGGTACGCTGATTGGAGAAGGCTGCTCTCAAGTTTCTGTCTTCTATGCTCTCTACCTGGGACTACAAACTCGCACCCAAAACGCCAAATTTGACCCCATCATGCACCTCACCCAATCTGGTCGCAGCCGTGGCCAAGTCACCCCCACCTCTGGCACCCTCACCTATCAGCTAGAAATCACAGAAATTGGTCTAGAACCCACTCCTTACCTGAAAGCCGATGCTTCCGTCATCTTCGAGGGTAAAACCATTTCATTCATCAAAAACCTAGGAACTCGCCTAGTCGAGCAAACCATTAGCGATTAAGTATTAGAGCGATTCACCTGGCAACGCCTGAAAACACACAATTGTAGTTCACCACCCAGCACATGCTTTGAACCACAAGTTTTGTAAGCAGTGCCCCTACTAGACTTCATCCCTCATCCCTCATACCTCCCCCATGCTCACCCTCACCCCCAACGGCATCCACAGTTCCAAAGCGCTCACCCAACAGGCACAACCCTGGCAAGTAGCGTTTGATGACATTACCTTCGACCCGATCGACATTCAATCAAAACTACTAGACCTCGAACACCCCTATCACATCGTCTGCATCAATGGGCAAATAGGCGTTACCCAAACTGGACATCTTGCTTACGGCAACGGCAACACAGCACAGGTCGATCGCCTCCTCACTTCCCCCGCTATGACCCTTCAACAGTTAGGCGATCCGAGCTTTCTCAGCTTTCATGGGGTTCGGTTTGCCTACACAACAGGCGCAATGGCGGGAGGGATTGCTTCTGAAGAATTAGTGATTGCTTTAGGCAGACAGCGAATTTTGGCATCTTTTGGCGCAGGTGGTGTTCCTCGTTCTCGAATTGAGGCAGCGATTAATCGAATTCAGCTTGCGCTACCGATCGGGCCCTATGCCTTCAATCTCATCCACAGTCCCAGTGAGCCAGCCTTAGAACGCGGAGCCGTTGATCTGTTTCTCAAGTATCGAGTCAGAACAATAGAAGCCTCTGCCTTTCTCGATTTGACTCCCAATATTGTCTACTACCGGGCTGCTGGACTAACCCTAAATTCTGCCAATCAGATTCAGATCAAAAACAAAGTAATTGCCAAAGTGTCTCGTCGAGAAGTTGCCGCCAAGTTTCTACAACCTGCTCCTCTTCACCTACTAAAGCCACTGGTCGAACAAGGCTTAATTACTGAACTGCAAGCAACGCTGGCCGAACAAGTGCCAATGGCAGACGACATCACTGTAGAAGCCGATTCGGGTGGACACACTGACAATCGATCGCTGGTTTGCCTACTCCCCGCCATTCTTAATCTAAGAGACGAAATTCAAGCACAGTGTGGCTACGAACAAGTCGTCAGAATCGGCGCGGCGGGCGGAATTGGCACTCCAGAATCAGCACTCGCGGCTTTTACGATGGGGGCTGCTTATGTCGTAACTGGATCAGTGAATCAGTCTTGCATTGAAGCGGCGGCTTCTCCCCACACCAAACAACTGTTAGCTCAGGCTGAAATGCCGGATGTGATGATGGCTCCCGCAGCCGATATGTTTGAGATGGGTGTCAAACTACAAGTGTTAAAAAAAGGCACCCTCTTTCCAGTCCGAGCACAAAAGCTCTACGAGATTTACAACCGCTATCAGAGCATTGATGAGATTCCGATCGCCGATCGACAACAACTAGAAAAGCAAATCTTTCGCCGTAGTTTGGATGAAGTCTGGGCAGGTACTGTGGAGTTTTTTAGCCAACGAGATCCCGACCAGATCACGCGCGCCGAGGACAACCCAAAACGTAAGATGGCACTAATTTTTCGCTGGTATCTAGGCTTATCGTCTCGCTGGTCAAACTCTGGTGAAAAAGGAAGAGAACTCGACTACCAAATCTGGTGTGGGCCAGCAATGGGAGCCTTCAACGACTGGGTAAAAGGATCTTATTTAGAGAATCCGAGCGATCGCCGAGTCGTCGATGTTGCCTTTCAAATCATGACTGGAGCCGCTTTCTTACATCGTCTACAAGGTCTAAAGGTTCAGGGACTACATTTTCCGGCTGTTTATAGTCGATATCGACCGAGGAGGGATGAGGGATGAAAAAGTTGGATTGCTCTGCTTAACTGGGGACTATTAGAAAGATCAGCCTCCCTAGCCACCTTGAATCATTTGTGAGAAACGTTAAAGAACGGGTTCTTAGTCATTTGTTCTTAGCGTTACGACTGATTACTAACTACTAATCACCGAATTCTCACAGCTCAAATAGAATAGCTATCGTCACGATCACTTTTGTTGAATTTGGAGAAGTGCAAATGAACCAGTCCAGTGCTGACACAATCGCTCAACTCCCCAAGACCACAGACAATATTCAGTCCTGGTTTGTAGCGCAGATTGCCGAGCAGTTGGCGGTTGATCCGGGTGAAATTGATGTTCGAGAAACCTTTGAGAACTATAGTTTAGACTCGGCTCAAGCATTAGCCGTTGCGGGCCGTGCCGAAAAGTTTCTGGGATTTCAACTTTCGCCTACTTTGTTGTGGCATTACCCCACGATCGCTGCCCTCTCAGAACGTCTTGCTGAAGAAGCTGCCTCTGATGCTGATCTATTAGCTGCGATCGACGACGAAACTCTGGCTCAAGCCCTGGCAGAAATTGAGCAGCAAACCTAGTAGCAAAGTTCTAGTACCACACTACCCATGACCAACCTCTCAACTCGTATCGAAAATCTTTCTCCAGAACAACGACAACGGCTGGTACAGCGACTTCAAGAAAAAACGGGAACAACTCGTCGCATTGCTAGTCCGACAGCCGTGGATTTGGAAACTGAAGCAATTCTTGACTCAGCAATTTCTCCTCAAGGTAAGCCTGTTGAAACTACAATCCACCCGCGATCGATTTTCTTCACCGGAGGAACTGGTTTTTTAGGAGCGTTTCTGCTGGTTGAACTGCTGAATCAAACTCATGCTACATTCTACTGTCTAGTCCGGGCAAACAGTCTGGAAGCAGGTAAACAGCGCATTCAACAAAATCTCAAAGAGTATGGTATCTGGCACGATCGCTTTAGTTCTCGAATCATTCCTGTTTTGGGTGATTTAGAACAGCCACAAATGGGCATTCCTGCTGAACTATGGGGAACGCTGTCGGCTGACATTGATGTAATCTATCACAATGCCGCTTCTCTCAATTTTGTCTTCCCCTACTCGGTGGTAAAGCCGATGAATGTTTTGGGAACGCAGGAAGTCCTTCGCCTGGCTTGTCAGACCAAAGTTAAACGGCTCCACTATGCCTCTACTTATGCAGTGTTTGAGTCTCCGGCTTACGCTGGTAAAATCGTAGCTGAGGCAGATTCAGTTGACCACAGTGAAGGAATTGCCCTGGGCTACACCAAAACAAAATGGGTTGCTGAGAAGCTAGTTCAGTCTGCTCGATCGCGCGGTTTGCCTGTTTGTATTTATCGTTTGCCATTAATTTCTGGACACAGCAAGACGGGAGCCTGGAATCTGAAGGACTTCACCTGTCTAATGATCAAAGGCTGTGTTCAGATGAAATGCTGGCCGATATTAGATAGCTTGATTAGCATGTCTCCAGTAGACTACACGGCTCAAGCGATCGCTTACCTCTCCCAACAGCCAACATCTCTAGGACAAAACTTTCATCTAACTAACCCCAACCCAGTCCATGTGACTGAAGTACAGCAACAGAGTCGTTCTAAAGGTCTGTTTGAGTATCTTCCCTATGATCAGTGGCAAGCACGATTAGTTGAAGCCACGCGATCGCAAGACAACGCTCTATCAACCCTGAAACCGTTTTTCTTGGAACCGTGGACTGACGAACAACTCACCATTCCAGAGATGTATCAGCGGTCTAGAACACCGATTCTCGATTGTCAAGCAACGCTCAAAGCTTTGGCAGGAAGCTCGATTGTTTGCCCTCCCTTCGATCGTAAGCTGATGACTACTTACCTTTTCTACTTCGTTCAGAATAACTTTCTGAATGCTGAGACGCTGGGACGCTCCAGGTTTCTTGCACTAAAGCTCTTACTGCCTTTCCACCGACTCAAGCAATGGTTCCGTAGCTGAGATAACAACCATATTTCAACAGTTCACCATGCTGCCACTTGACACTCGAAGCGCGTTTAGCGCAAAGCGCAACTCTGAAGGAACTGAGTCCAGGCTTCTTGCTGCCAATGAGCAAATGATGGAAATGCTAAACCGTCAAGGCTCTGGCAGTCTAAATGTAATTACTATTAGCCAAATCAAGGGTTCACTTAGTCCTAGTCTGGTGAGACAAGCGATCGCTCACCTTCAACAACAACACCCCCGACTTAATTCTCGAATTGTTGGTTCCCTGGATAATCTAAGCTTCGATCACGGTGATTCAATGCTACCGTTACGAGTAGTTACTGGTGCACACAAACAGCAGTGGCAAGCGATCGCCTGCGAAGAGATCAACGAACCGATCGAGTCGCAAAAAGGATTGTTGAGAGCCGTTTTGGTGGAATCTGCCCAACAAGCTGACTCCTGCCATTTGATCACAACCACTCATCACGCAATTTCAGATGGCTTATCCTGTGTTCGTCTGCATTCAGAGCTTTTAATTTATTGCCAGAAAGTCACAGAAGGCAAGCCGATCGAAGTCGTTAGAGCGCCTCTACTGCCTGCTCTGGAGTCATTTCTACCAGCCTGGACAAGGGGTTGGTTGGGCAGATTGAATGCAATTCTTTTTGGCTTGGGGTTGATAGTTCAGCGTCTCAAACATCGTCCAGAACATATTCCCTTAGAGGAGTCTACTTCCCTGAGCGATCGCACAACTGGGTTGATTTGTCGTCAGATAGATCACGCCCTGACTCAAAAGATTATCGACCACTGTCAGCAGAAGAAAACGACGGTTCACAGTGCTTTGGCGGCGGCGATGATGTTAGCGGCGGCTGAAAAGATCACGCCCGATCGCAACCGCCCGATTTGTGTCAATTGTCAGTCTGCGATCGACTTGAGAAGACGACTCAAAAACTGCGCTGACGACCGCCAACTCGGATTGTTTGTGACCTCGGTGATTACTTACCATACGATCGCTGCTAAAACATCTCTCTGGAACCTCGCCCAACAGGTTAAGCGCAACATACAATCTAATATTAAATGGGGACATATTTTTCGCTTTCCACTAACATCCAAATTCTTTACCGAGTACTATCTATCGCACCCTGACGAAGTTAATTCGACTGTCTTCTTGACAAATTTGGGTCAGATTACAGTTCCTAGACAATATGGTTCATTTGAGCTAGAAAATATTCACTTCACGGTTTCCAATATCTTCTACGCAGGATCGCTTTCCGCCAGTGTGTCTACCTATGCAGGCAAAATAAACTTAAACTTCATGTTTGCCCAACCGTCACTGAGTCAAGAAACTGTTGAGCAACTAGCTGACAGCACCCTGACCTATTTATCTGAAGCCTGTCAGCCTGTCCTTCCAAACCGTTTCAAAGCATCCATTAGTGAGCAGCTATGACCGAACTTGCCATTAGCGTCTTTTTTAGTTTAGTAATTCTAACTCTAATTCAAATTCTGTTCACTGTTCTATTCGTCCAACGCTTGAAGCCTGCTCGGTTAGGAGAGTTATCTGCTTCTAAAGTAACGGTAGTTCTTTGTTTGCGGGGAGTTGATCGCAGCTTATCTGACTGTCTAGAAGGCTTGCTTTACCAAGATTATCCCAACTATACGGTGCTGATCGTAGTAGAAAGTTCTACTGATCCGGTTTGGGAAGTGATTACGCCAATTATCAGCCAATCTACGATCGCTCAAGTACAGGTTCTCAACGAGCGGTTAGAAACTTGTAGTCTCAAGTGTAGCCAACTGCTTCAGGCGATCGCATCTCTCGATTCTGATTGTGAAGTTGTGGCACTGATTGAGGCTGATACGATTCCACATTCTACCTGGCTCCGAGAACTGGTGGCTCCTTTAGAGAACGATCGCATTGGAGCAACGACCGGAAACAGTTGGTATAGCCCTGAAGGTCAAATGGGGAATGCGTTCCGCTACTTATGGAATGCGTCTAATGTGGTGATGATGTACTTTAATCAGATTCCCTGGAGTGGGTCGATCGCTTTCAAAACTGATTTAATTGATCAAACTAACCTACTAGAAATCTGGAAACATGCGCTTTCTGATGTGGTGCCTTTGCATCGTGTTTTACGACAACGAAAGCAACGCATTCAATTTGTGCCCTCGGTGATGATGATTCAGTCTCAAGCCTGTAAGTTCTCTAGCTTTTGGTGTTGGGCAACTCGTCAGATGGTGATGGTTCGGCTCTATCATTCAGCTTGGTGGGGCACTTTGATTGCCAGTGTGATTAATACTCTGGTGATTGGACGAGCTATAATTCTACTTGCGATCGCGGCGCTAACAGGTCAGTGGTCAGCCTTGATTTGGGTGGGGTCTGGGTTAGCATTCTACACGGTGATGATTGCGGTGTTGGTTAGCTTGTTGCAGCGGGGAGTTGTGCGGGCAAAGGGAGAACGAACTGGTATTTCTATGGGCGCGATCGCTCGATGTTCAATTGCCATTCCTTTTGCTCAGTTCGTTCAGACTGGAGTATTTATAGCGGCTTTGCTGACGAAAACACTCAAATGGCAAGGGATCATCTATCAAATCAGTGCCCCAAAAAGCATTCAGGTTCTCTTTGGTCAATCTGCTGCCCAACCTACAGAAGTAGAAATTCCTTTTAGCTGACGCTAGTAGATTAAAATTCAGTCAATCAATCAGGAATCTTTACTCTATGGTGTTTTGGACGACTTCAAATTTTGGTCAGCGGGGGCTAACAGTTTGACCTCGGCTCCAGGGATTGTTCCAGATAGTAGTTGTGGTGCCGTCTGGGTGGGTTGTAACCTGGCCACTTCCCCAGGGATTGTTCCAGGTGGTGGTTGTGCTACCGTCTGGATTGGTGATGACCTGACCACTTCCCCAGGGATTGTTCCACGAGGAGGTCGTGGTGCCAGTGTTGGAGGAGCCGGAAGAACTGTTGTTTGGGTTCATAGTTTGAGGTGGATTAGCTTGTGGATTAACTTGGGATGTAACATTAGTCGCGGATTCATTAGTCCACTGTGAGGCAACAGGTTTAGAACTCGCATGAACGATCGTTGCTGCAACCAGTGCTAAAATGCCGAAGGCAATCAGAGGTAGAAGTCCGTGAGAACGATTGAGCATTATCATCTCCTTAAGTTAGGATGCCAAATCAAGCTCAATAAATTGGGCTAACTCAACGTTTTGGAGCGGTGAAAATTGAGAAAAGGTTGTTTCGGGATGGGTAGATCGAGCCGAAGGTAGTCAGCGACACTAGCCGATAAGCATCGTGCATTTATGATCGTATATTACCAGAAATTACTAAAAGCAGTCAGTCACAGACACTACTTTTTATGACTAATCATTTTCTCCATGATTACTATAGAAATCCTGTTTGAGTGGTGAGAATTCGGTGCTTAGGATCGTGAATTAAATAAGATCGTTTATTGCCAAGCTACTTCTCCCCCTTTGATCACCTGCAAGAAGAATGAGCGACAGCACCCGACTTCAGAGTTACAGCCAATCAATAACATAAAAAGTCAATCCGTAGTGACTAACCTAACTCTCGTTGCTGGGCGTTAATTTTCTCACAAGCGGAAACTTTACTATTGTCAGCGGCGATCGCACATCGTTCCATGAAATGTCCATACCGCTCTGGCTCAAAGCTAGACTGGACTTGCCCATCTCGACTAGATCGCAACAACTTCCTCCGAAGGCTCCTTTGGAACAACCAGAAGCCAACCGTTCTCAACCCGAAAATTGTAATCCTGTTCACCCTCAAGTTCCTAAGTTCCGGTTTGCTCGAAGTGGTTCCAGAGTTGCTCGATTACGATCGCAGCTTCAGGAGTCAAGGCTGGAGATTGCTGTAATTCTTCTCTCGCTACGCTTCCTTTGGAGTTGCGCTCTGCGCTAATCACGCTATAAATGGTATGCTAGTTAGGCTTTTTGGTCGATTTCTTCTGGTGGACTTTCGGATGATGAAGTTGAAACAGAAGATATCTGGTGGGTTTCGCTCAGTCGAAGGAGCGCAAATGTTTGGTCGCATTCGCGGCTATATTTCCACGCTCAAGAAGCAAGGATTAAATGTGTTGGATGCACTTAAGCAAGTGTTCCTGGGCAATCCGACTATCCCTCAACCTGAGTAGTTACCCTGCTTGAACTGAGACAGTTTTCTAAAACGCTTAAATAATGCCTAAAAGCATATTAAGAGAAGTCCTACAATTCCTGAGTTGGACGAATTGTAGTCAGCATCACCTGGCTAGTCATCCAGTCATCCAGTCATCCAGTCATCCAGTCATCCAGTCATCCAGTCATCCAAGCGCTATGGTCGATCGGGTCATTTGATTGGTAAAAAAGCACGATTGCACCAAACTTGGAGTATCGCGGGACTGATAGCAGCGAAAGAACTAATGAGCAATCCGGCTCATCTCAATTTGATTACTTTTCAACTACGAACATCATTTTCTGAGCTTGTCACTTTCGAGTCACATTCGCTTTCAACACTAAAGATAGTGCAATTCACTATTTCCCTAACGCAACACATCTAAACATAGAGGACAATCTAATGGCACTGATGAAATTCAAAGAATTTTATCCAGACTATCGCAGCACATCCACGAGCGATGGTTTCGATATCGATGACCTAAAGAACTTTAGCGTTTACGCAGATGGAAACGACAAAGTTGGCTCAGTTCATGACATTTTAGTTGATGCTCAAGATGGGCGTATCCGCTATTTTGTTGTTGATACTGGCTTCTGGGTGTTTGGCAAAAAAGTTTTACTTCCCGTGGGCCGCGCTAATGTTGACAACAGTGACAACCGCATCTACGTCAGTGGCATGACCAAAGAACAAGTTGAAGAATTGCCAAACTACGATGAGTTGGACAAGATCGGCTACAACTACGAAGAACAGGTGCGAAACGTTTATCGCCTGATTGGTCTGACACCTGGACTCGCGAAAGATCAAAGCAAGCAAAAAACCTCCAAAACGTGATCGCCTCGTAGTTCAGATACCTACCGCTACGAAGACGATGCAGACCTATATGATTTGAGCAATCACCAAGGACTGAAGCTCTACGAAGAACGCCTGATTGCCAGCAAAAAGCGTCAGAAAACGGGAGAAGTCTCGATCGGCAAGCACGTCGAAACCACAACTGCTCGAACCACTCCAACTCAACCAACCACGATCGACCCTAGCGATGCGGCGTTCCGAGAAGGAGAAGTCGCTCACATGAATGTGTACGAAGAAACGCCTGACATTCGCAAAGAAGGCTTTGTACAGGAAGAAGTGCGAGTGCGAAAAGAAGTTGAACAAGACACCGTGACCGCAGAAGAACCGATTCGTCGTGAACAACTGGATGTTGATACACAAGGACAACTGATCGTTGAACATTAAAAGCAGACTTTCTGGGTAATCGGCGTAGGGGTTTGTGCGAATAAGTGCAAGCCTCTACCGTATCCGTTTTTAGGGTATTGACTTCATCCTACTGATGGAGGAATGCTTTACTAAGAGAAGCTAGTCTTCAAGCAACGAAACGTGAAAGCCATACCATGTTAAAACTGAAGTTAACTAACCAAGCAAAGATCGGAGCGATTACGATCGGAGTCTTAACAGCTACAATCGTACCCTTCGCCGCTTTGCTGTCGAATTCGGCTACGGCTCAGAACGCAAACTTTCCAGATACTTCAGACCACTGGGCGCAACCCTTCATTGCCCAGTTAGCTGAACGTAACATTATTACAGGATATCCAGACGGTACTTATCGTCCAAATCGTCCTGTTGAGCGAGATGAATTTGCCGCGATCGTTCGCAGTGCGTTTGATCAGAACAAGGAACGAAGTATTTCCA
This sequence comes from Phormidesmis sp. 146-12, assembly GCF_052939495.1. NCBI lineage: Bacteria > Bacillati > Cyanobacteriota > Cyanophyceae > Leptolyngbyales > Leptolyngbyaceae > Phormidesmis > Phormidesmis sp. 146-12. Next base: position 54,014 of record NZ_JBJPHS010000019.1, read on the forward strand.
GTGGCAGCGATTTCAACGATGTGCCTCAAGGGTATTGGGCATCGTCTGCAATTAAAGAGGCGTATGAAACTGGATTTCTCTCTAGCTATCCAAACGGTACTTTTCGTCCGACTCAGCCTGTTACTAGAGTAGAAGCTATTACTGCACTGGCAAGAAATTTAGAATTGCAAAAGGCAGCACAGATCCCTCAACAATCTGCGGCTCCCACTGCCCCGAATCAAGCAACTCGCTCGCAACCTGCTAGACGAGGAGGATTCATGCTCCCGATCGCGTCAACGATGCTTCTAGCACCGTTTATTCGCCCTGCTGCGGCAGCCGCAACTCAGATCAAAGCTGCGACCCCAACTGCAACGAATCAACCTAAACCTCAATCACCTTCTGCTCTAGTGAATGAGTACTATCAGGATGCAGACCAGATTCCGCAGTCCGCAGTCAATGAGGTTGCTGCTGCAACACGAGCCGGAATCATAGTCAATCATCCGAATGTTAGAGTTCTAAATCCAAATCAGCCCGCGACTCGTGGGGAAATGGCAGCTTTAATTCATCAAGCCTTAGTGAGCCAGGGTCGAGTTGAACCCATTTCTAATCCATCTGCCGCTCAGTATATTGCAGGACAACGCTAATTATGACTGTTAGCAATTCACCTGCGGAGGAGCGATTTCAGCAAGAAATCGGATTGAGTCTACGGGAGCGCCAAGGGATCGTTGAACGTCTGCGTCCAAGCGCGTTGATGATTCATGAAACCATTCGCCTTGAAGGAGAGTATCAACTGCGTCGCCCAGTCTCAGCACTGGCGTGGTCTGCATTAGCGGCTGGATTATCGATGGGCTTTTCACTGGTGGCTCAAGGCTTGCTGCGGGCAAATTTGCCGGATCAGTCTTGGAGTACGATCGTGGCGAGTTTCGGTTATAGCGTTGGCTTTGTGATCGTGGTGATGGGTCGCCAGCAACTGTTTACGGAAAACACCTTGACAGCAATCTTGCCGCTTCTTTCTCAACCGAGTCGAGCGGCATTTTTGCAGGTTTTGCGACTGTGGTCGATTGTGTTGTTGAGCAATCTAACGGGTGCGGCGCTATTTGCGATCGTGATTGGAAACATCGATATGTTTTCAACCGAGGTACAACATACCTTTACTGAAATTGGGTTAGAAGCTCTCAAAGGTGAAACACTAGAAATGTTATGCCAGGGAGTTTTTGCTGGATGGTTAATTGCGTTAATGGTTTGGCTACTGCCATCGGCAGAAGCTTCTCAGTTCTGGGTGATTATCCTCATTACATCTTTAGTCGGATTAGCTGAGTTTCCACACAGCATTGCTGGATCGGTTGAAGTCCTTTACTTGGTCATGACTGGCACAGCGACTTGGGCACAGTATTTTGGGCATTTCTTGATGCCAACACTGCTAGGTAATATTATTGGTGGAGTTTCGCTGGTTGCTGCGCTCAATCATGCTCAAGTGGCGCGCTATGAAGATTAGTCGCGTCAAGTTTCACCCCGATGGGATCACTCTACAGAGAGTTGTTGAATTGGTTGCACCGCCAATAGAGTATTATGAACCCCTCACAACCGCCAGCAGAACAATCTCTATCGCAAGCCCGAAGCGAAATGCTCCAACAGCTAGAAGCTTGGCTTGATCTGCCAATGCTAGCGTTAAGCTTCGTGTGGCTCGCTTTATTTGTTGTTGAACTTATTTGGGGACTCAATCCATTTTTCGATGTTATTAGCATTACGATTTGGATTCTGTTTATTTTTAATTTTTTATTAGAGTTTGCTCTAGCCCCCTATAAGCGTGTTTATCTTCAGCGAAACTGGTTAACGGTCTACTCGTTGGTTTTACCTGCGCTCCGCACCTTGCGAGTTGTACGGGTAGTGAAGGCGCTACGATCTGTGCGGGCAGTGCGAGGAATGCGATTATTAGGTGTAATGACTCGTACCACGAGAGGAATGCGATCGCTGAGTGCTAGTTTTCGACGGCGCGGATTTGGCTATGTTGTGGCTTCAACGACGATCGTCACTTTGATAGGGGCTGCGGGCATGTATGCCTTTGAGCGAGATATCCCGAACGGCTTAGATAGCTATGGGACTGCTGTATGGTGGACTGCGATGCTGATGACCTCGATCGGGTCAGACTATTTTCCTCAGTCGCCGGAGGGCCGTATTTTGTGCTTTGTATTGGCAGTGTATGGTTTTGCCATCTTTGGGTATGTGACAGCTACGCTTGCTACCTTCTTTATCGGTCGAGATGCCGAAGATGAGCAAGCTGAGATTGCTGGGACAAAATCAATCCAAGCTTTACACACAGAAATTGCTGCACTGCGAACCGAGATTCAAAGCTTATCTCGCACTCATCAAGTGGTTAATGCATTGCGTGATCAAACCGATTCGCAACAATAATCTTAGATTACCTACTTCAAAAACGAGTTGAAAGGATTCTGAAGATGTAGATCAGGAGTGACATGCGCCAACTAATGGTTCAAGTACCACAAGGGCAAGGGGAGGCAGTCCTGCAAATCGCAAAGTCTTGTGAGGCAGTCAATGTTTCAAAGACGGAAGCTCAAAGCATGGAACGAGCGATCGAGCTAATCATCCTTCACGTCTCTAATCGACAGGTCGAAGATCTCCTTGCCCAGCTAGAAGAGTTACCAGAAGCCCATATTACTTTGTTGCCAACGGGCGTGATTGCATTGCGCCCTCCCGCATCTGAAGCTCCGCAGCAAGTCACCAATGTTCAATCTCGCAGCCCGATCGAGATCTTCTTATCTGGGCTGCAAAGCGTGGGATCGTGGCGAAGTTTTCTGGCGTATGCCGCAGTTGCCGGGATTGTCGTGTGGATTGGACTCTACACGAATACGAGCTATCTACTGGTTGCTGCAATGCTGATTGCTCCGCTGGTGGCTGAAGTCTATGTGCAGCGTGACACAAACAATCCTGCTTCTTCTGAGCAAATCCGCGATCGCTTAACTCAAACGATTCAAACTCGCTTACTAAACCAAGGATTTAATGTAACTCCACTAGTCAATGTAACCGTTTTAGAAGCACCTTAGCCTTAACGAAGAACTAAAGATAGATGGAAAGTTCAGCTTGCTACTCTATTATCGGGGCGAAGTTAGAGAGGGCTGAACAAGCAATCATGATCGAATTATCTGCGATCTGGAGCAAGCTGCAAGAGATGGTGAGCGGCTTTCTAGCTTTGCTGCCTAATATTGTCCTGGCGATCGTTGTCTTTGCCATTTTCTTTTTCGTTGGTAGAAGCATCAAGCGCATTGTTCGACGTGCGACTGAAAATCGCCGCCGCGCTAGAAATCTAGGATTGGTTTTAGGACGACTGGCGCAAGGGTCTATTGTTCTTGTCGGATTGTTTGTTGCATTGTCGATCGTCATTCCGTCGCTAAGAGCAGGTGATCTTGTTCAGCTTCTTGGAATTAGTGGGGTTGCGATCGGGTTTGCATTTCGCGATATTCTACAAAATTTTCTATCTGGAATTTTAATCTTATTGACAGAGCCATTCCAAATTGATGATCAGATTGTTTTTAAGAATTTTGAAGGAACCGTTGAACGGATTGAAACTCGTGCAACAACGATTAGAACCTATGACAATCGCCGCATTGTGATTCCTAACTCTGAACTCTTTACGAATTCCGTCACCGTTAACACTGCATTGCAGCATCGGCGGATGGAATACGATATTGGTATTGGATACGGAGACGATATCCATCTGGCAAAACAACTGATGCTAGAAGCGATCGCAAGTGTGAATGAAGTTCTTAAAGAACCTGCGCCTGATGTTTTGGTCGTTGGGTTTGGTGAGAGTGCGGTCAATATTCGGGTTCGCTGGTGGATTTCGCCCCCTCGTCGGATTGATGACTTAACCTCTCGTGATCAGGTACTCATCGCCATCAAACAGAAGCTATACATTGAAAATGGGATCGATTTGCCTTATCCAACTCAGCAAATCCTCTTTCATGACCAAACTGAAGAAACGGATGGAGATCGTACTCGACAACGAGAAGGCTGGCTAGTGGGTCGAAATCAGCAAGCCCCCAAACCTCGAAACATTAGTCGTGTATTGCAACATCTTGCACAGCAGTCATCCAATGGGCATCAACCTCCAAAAGATTCATGAAAAATACGAAGCTAACGAAACTGTGGGATTCGCTGCAATCTAGCTACTGGTTCCTACCCACGTTAATTGCAGTCCTCATGGCAGTGCTGGCATTGATTCTGCTTTATATTGATTGGATCGGCAAGGCTCCAGGATTTTGGTGGTTGTACACAGGCAGTCCTGCTGGCGCGCGATCGATGCTTTCGACTGTTGCAGGAGCAATGGCAACCGTTGCAGGAACAGCGTTCTCAATTACGATCGTGGCGCTTCAGCTTGCTTCATCCAACTTTGGCCCTCGGTTGCTGCGTAATTTTATGCATGATGTTGGCAATCAATTTGTTTTAGGAACGTTCATTGGCACGTTTCTTTATTGCCTGCTGGTGTTGCGAAATATCCGAGGAGAAGACTTTGATCAGTTTTTACCGCAGCTTTCTATCACCGTTGGGATGGGATTAGCGATTTTTAGTACCCTTGTTTTAATCTATTTTATTCATCACGCTTCCACCATCATTCAAGCTTCTTCCGTAATTTCAACGGTAAGTGATGAACTAGAACAGACCATCGATCGATTGTTTCCTCAACAGATTGGATATAGCTTAGAAGACTCACAGCATCACGCTGGAGAAATCCCAGCACAGTTTGAACAGCGATCGACTCTGGTTAAATCGACTCACAAAGGCTATTTACAACTGATCGACGATGAAAAATTAATGAAAATTGCGTGTCAATCAGATGTATTACTGTGCCTAAAAGCAAAGCCTGGTAGTTATTTGATTAAAGGAAGTCCGCTCGCTTTGATCTACCCACAAGAGCATCTTTCTTCTAAGTTAGCGAAGCAGATCAACAAAGCTTTTATCGTGGGTCAAGAACGGACAGAAAAGCAGGATATTGCTTTTCCAATTGAGCAGTTGGTAGAAATTGCTTCGCGGGCACTTTCTCCAGGAATCAATGATCCGTTCACTGCGATTCGCTGTCTCGATCGTCTAGGAGCAGGCTTAAGTCAACTGGTTCAACGGGATTTTCCCTCGCCCTACCGTTATGATAAATATCGCAATTTACGAGTGATTGTAGAGCCTGTGCAGTTCGAGTTTCTAGTAGATCGTGCTTTTACTCAGATTCGTCAGTATGGGCAATCCGATTCGACAGTGTTGATTCAATTGTTAGATACGATCGCACGAGTCGCTACCTATACCAAAAGCCCGAAGCAACGGATAGTCTTACGTCACCATGCGGAAATGGTTTGGCGAGGAAGTCAGGAAGGACTGTCTGAAGAGTACGATCGCACCCAGGTCGAAAAGCAGTATCAGAAGGCTTTAGCCACATTAGACCCGAAAGCAACTGAACTTGAACTGAGGCAACTTTGAAGAAATGAAGCCTGTGAATCCAGAATGTCGAAGTTAGCTCTAGCGATACTCTCATCATTTCCGGAATTCACTGTTAATCAAATCGGTCAATCCGATTCACCAAAAGCGCCACTGAAATCATCGGCAGTGCTGGAAGAAGGCAGATCAGCCATTGCGTGAGATTTAGTGATGCGGTTCCAAATAACACATTCATCATGCTCCACTGGCTGAAGACGAATTGTAAGACGATCGTGCCCCCAACGCCAAAAATAATGGTGCGAGTATCGCTGAAAGCCAGTGCTTTTCTTCCTCGAAGTTTCGCAAATAGAGTCGCTCCTAGTTGACTAATGCTCAACAGATAAACAATCCGACCTGCTACTAAGTAGCTGGGTGGAATTAAAGAGAAGACCCTCATTCCCAACCCTTCTTCCCAAGGAGAAAGGAGCTAGATTCAAAGTCCCTCTGGGTGAGGGCGGTTTGCGGCATCTTACGTTTAATTAGCCCTTGAGCAGAGCATCGACTGGTTTGAGAATAATGTTGCTGAACATATTCCTAACCCTTCAGATTCCGACTGGTTGATTACTCGACTACAAGCGATCGTCGCAAACTTATCAAGATACGCATTTGATTTCCTGGCAAATTCCATTAACGCGGCGTTTGAATTCGTCGTTGTTGTCGTATTGACATTGATGTTGCTGGTTAATCCACAGGTATATCGTCAGGCGCTGGTTCGATTTTTCCAGCATTTTACCGGAAGCGAATGGATGAAGTCTTGACCCAATGCGCGACCACTCCAATTCAGTAGTTGATCAAGTGCGGGCGACGCTGCTTGGCACCGAGCAGTTGCGAAAAGTACCTCCTTTGAATCTAACCTATGCTAGATGAAAAATGTTAGGAAGGTCGCCTTTAATCTTCATCAGACTCTTTGTAGCAAATTCAATGGTGCTGAAAAATATCCGCGATCGCTTTAGACAGTCTCGTCGTAAACGGCGTGATCCTCCGCAAGTTCAGCAGTTTGTGGCAGATTTGATGGCGGAATCAAAGTCTGATGAGGTTTACTTAATTCTGATCGTCAGTTCCTGTGCGATCGCAACGTTTGGACTGCTCTCCAACAGCACTGCTGTGATTATTGGGGCGATGATCGTTGCGCCGCTGATGTTGCCAATTCGGGGACTCGCGCTAGGTGCCTTGATTGGAAATCTCTCTTTGTTTCGTCAAGGTGCAATTTCAGTCGCGATCGGAACTCTACTCGCCATTGTAATTTCCTGGCTATTGGGTGTGCTTGTTGCCTTACCGAGCTATGGAAGCGAGATTTTAGCGCGATCAGAACCGACATTGCTGGATTTAGGAATTGCAGTCGCAGCAGGTGGCATTAGTGGCTATGCCAAGGTTGAACCAAAGATTGCGGGCAGTTTAGCGGGAACTGCGATCGCGGTTGCCCTAATGCCTCCAGTTTGTGTCATTGGCTTAGGATTAGCAGCATCAGACTGGTCACTCAGCCTTGGAGCAACTCTGCTCTATCTGACCAACTTACTTGGCATCACATTATCTTGTATGCTGACGTTTCTGATTGCAGGCTATACCCGATTTCGCCATGCCCGAAAAGCATTAACGTGGGCAACGCTTCTAACCGTAATTCTGTTAATTCCTTTGGGAGTAAGCTTTGCCCGTTTGATTCAGCAAGCACAACTACGGACTAACTTGCAGCAAGCTTTACTAAATCGCACTGTCACGTTTCAACGGCTCGAACTACTCAGAACCGATGTAGATTGGCTTTCACAGCCGCCGATCGTCCGATTGAGTGTACGAGCAAGAGAACCTGTTACTCCCCGACAAGTGCAGCTTTTAGAAGAATTTATTAGTCGAGAAATGAGGCAGCCTTTCACGCTCATTTTTGAAGTCGGTCAAATTGAAGAAGTGCGCCGTTCGGAACAGTAAGCAGTCGATCGATTAGTCTGGTTCTCCTTGCATCTCTCGAACTTCAAACGTAACTACTCAGGTTGAGGGATAGTCGGATTACCCAAGAACACTTGCTTGAGTGCATCCAATACAACAGAACGCAATTCAGAAATTGAGGCTGCCAACAAGCCAGCCATACCTCCTGCTTCCCCAATTCAATCGCACCCAGAAACTAACCAAGCAAATTCGATCAACATTGCAGCCCTCGCCAATGAAGTGAGAAATTTTGATTTAGAAGCCGTAGCAGCCAGTTTGGGACTTCAGAAAGACCGACGCGACAAGAACAAGTGGAAAGATGCAAGTCACACAATTAGCATCAATGACGGAAAATTCATGGATTGGTTAGCTGATAAAGGTGGTGGAGGTGCGATCGATCTCGTCATGCACGTTCGCAAAATTGAGTTCAAGGAGGCAGTTCAGTAGCTTTCAGGGCAAATGCTATCCGCTCCTGTTCAGTTTCAATCCTCTTCAGTACAAAAAGAGCCTCGTCCACTCGAATTGCCGCCCCGAAACGAAGACCATTGGGCAACCGTGCGACAGTACCTTGTTGAAACACGAGGGCTACCTGCAACTTGGGTTGATCGCTTTCACAACACAGGGTTAATTTACGCAGATGATCATCGCAATGCTGTTTTTCTTCGGCATAGCGATCGACACAACGACCAAGCCTGGTCACGTCATGAAGCCACAGGTGCAAGTCTGCGCGGCACACGCTATACAGAACACGCCTTTCATGGATTGGCTCCTGGTTCGTCTCGTGAGAATGGATGGTTTTAGTTGCGATCAGCGAATGGCGAAGTCAATCGAGTGATTTTGATCAAATCCCCGATCGATGCCATCTCTCTAGCGGTCTTGGAAAAAGAGAAGTCGTCAAACTCAACTACGGTGTCAACCGACGGGGTTGCAGCCTGGAAAATTCACCGCATCTTCGTCTAGAAATCCAGCGATCGCCATTTCGATCACCGCTTCGATCGGAAAATTGACTTGAGCTGCATACGTCATCAGTCCAAGTTTAATTTTTTCCGGCAACCCGTCTAAGAATGCTTGAGCGACTTCAGGGCTGAGATGTTCACGGACTTGTTCAGGGGCTTGCATCGTCATTCCTCCCTACTTCTTACGAACGTTATAGCGTGGTTTTGCACTCTGGATCATCCGTGTCTCCAGAAGGTCGCCTCGCTGAAAAGTTTGAATCGTCGCCCTAATCCATCTGCTCCCGCTGCTTCAAAGGCTTGTTTCGACTTGCTAATGAAACCGACTGAAACCTGCAACACGTCTTGAATCGCAAAATAGGTGTACCCCTGTAAGACCATCTGCACCGCCAGTGCCCGCTTCAGTTCACGCGGGTCTGGATTGCTTTGAATCATCGCAATTAGCTCTTCCATCGGTCGCTTCGCTGCATCAGAAGTTAAACTGTGCAATAGCTTAACTTCCTTGGAGAATTCTTACAACTAATTTAGGACTACTATAGCAATCCTAAATTAGTTGTAAGAATCTTGAAATAGCCCGTTCTTAGTGATTCATTCTCAACCATTAATTGACGACCAACCACTAATCACTAAGGACTAACCACAGAATTCTCACAACTCAAATGGGATAGCGATATCAGCTTGTCTGACGCAATCACTTTACCCCGCAAACCGTAAACAATATCGCTGCCGCTAATGCTGCAATTGTCCGAAGGTGGTTCCAGAAAGTCCAGTTAGCCAGGTATTTAGTCCATAGGGTTGTCCCTTCTGGGCTGTCGGGTTTGACCACTGCCAAGGCATCGTTTAATGGAACATTGCAGGCGATCGTGACTCCAATTGTACCAACCAGATAGAACAGACTACCGAGCAACAAGTAGCTTGTCCCTGGCTGCTGCCACTTCAACATTGAGGAAATGGCTAGAAAAATACAAGTTGCGCCTGTTCCCAGGAATACGGTCATGAACCAGGGATTAATTACCGTGATATTGATCGACTGCATAGTGGCAATCCCGGATGCGGTCGGCTGTTGAGCCAGAGCATTCATGACAAAGGTTGAGAAGGCGAAGAAGACTCCTGCGATTAGTCCACAACCTAGCACCGAGAACAGCTTCAATCCAAAAAGCAAGGGGTGAGGGATTTCCATAAACTCTCCTACGGCTTACTGTAAGTTCAAACTGAGTAATCGTTTGCTGAACAATCTGATTAAGCGATCGCAGCCGCTATTAAAGGTTACTGCATTGCGCTATCCTCCAACCAGTTGAGCAATTTGAGTACGAGCAGATGCAATTGACTCTGCCAACTTTTGCCCGCCGTATTCGTCGTCTTCAACATAAATAAAGGTGATATCAGTGATGCCTATAAACCCAAAAACAGTAACAAGATAAGGGTCATGATGATTCATCTTCTCGTAGCGACCACCAGGCTGAAAGCCAGAATCACCTCGTGCTTCGATGATAAACATTTTCTTACCTAACACGAGTGGCTTAAAAGCATTGGCACGATCATCGGGTTCAAAGGCAACGGTGCGTCCAACTCGGACAATTTGATCAATGTAAGCCTTGAATCCACTGGGAACACTGAAGTTGTACATGGGAACGCCCATCACATAGATGTCAGCCGCTAAAAATTCATCTACGAGCCGATCGCTGAAGTAAATAGCTTTCTGCAACTCAGGTGTGTGTTGTTCAGGGGGTGTGAAAGCAGCAGCAATCCAGGGTTCATCCACATGAGGAATAGGATTACGACCGATATCTCGATAGGTGACGGTAGCGGTTGGATGAATTTGTTTCCATTGTTCGATAAATTCTCTCGTGAGTTTACGCGAATGAGAGCGCTCTCCTCTAGGACTCGAATCAAGATGCAATAGATGTGCCATAGGTTCTCCTGATGGATTACTCTCTCAGCTTAGGCAATCATTTTGAGCGGGACTATCTGATTCCTGTGCCACTATCAAAATCTTGCGGTTCCTTCGGATTTGCGCTTTGCGCTAAATGGTTTTCAGCCTGCTTGATGGAAAGCCTGAAAAAGTGAATACAATCAGAACTAAACGCATTAGGATTGCATCATGAAAAATCCTGTGACACCTCAGCTCGAATGTGGCTGCCCACCCCTCTTATCTAGCCGAAATCAAGGTTGGGAAAACATTCTAGTCGAACAATTTCAACATCCGCCGGGGGAAGGAAAAACTTATTACAGCGATGAACACACGATTTGTCTGTCGCTTGCTACTCGTCCCGTTCGCTTTCTACAGATCAAAGGAGGCAAAACCCACACGAGCCTGTATGGAAAAGGTGACATTTCTATCACGCCTGCCAAGATGCCGTTTTTTGCGCGTTGGGAGGGAGATGACCACTACCTGCATATTCGGATTGCGTCTCAATTTATTCAAAACGTTGCCAGAGAAAGCCTAGAGAGAGATTGCGAACGCTTGGAGTTGCTGCCCGAATTTCGGACGCGCGATCCGCAGATTGAAGCGATCGGCATGATGTTACTCACTGAACTTCAACAAGACAATTTAGGCGGCAGGCTCTACATCGACTCGCTATCCAATGTTCTGGCAGTCCATCTCCTTAGACAATATGCGGCGGTCAAACCTGCATTACCGATTTACAGCGGGGGCTTACCTCAGCGGCAACTTCTAAAAGTCTTAGATTACATCAATGATCATCTCGATCAAGCGATTAAGCTGGCAGATTTGGCGGCGTTGCTAGAGATGAGTCAATTTCACTTCAGCCATTTATTTAAGCAAGCGATCGGAACGTCTCCTCACCAATACCTGCTTCAACAACGAATCGAACGCGCAAAGCAGTTGTTAAAACAGAGCAATCAATCGATTCTGGACATTGCTTTGATGTGTGGATTTAACAGTCACAGCCATCTGAGTAAACAGTTTCGGCGAGCGACTGGGATAACACCAAAAGCTTACAGAGTCAGATAGCGGATAGCTATATCTCAAAGGGAGTGGGAGGTTATGAAGTATGGCTATATTGAGCGCGAACGCCGCTTTTTGATTAAAAGTTTACCCCTCGACCTGAGCTTAGAGCATGATTATCGTCGGATACAGGATGTCTATTTTCTAGATACTCACCTGCGCCTACGCACGATTACCACGCCGGATGGACAATTGATTCAGCAGAAGTTTGCTCGAAAACAAGCCATGAGTGACTCTAATCGTCACGCCCACATTACCAACCTTTACTTAGCTCCAAATGAATACCAACTGTTGGCTTCGCTAAAGGGATCAGACCTACACAAGCGACGGTATCGATATCCCTATCTCAAACAGATTGTTGCGGTTGATGTGTTTGAAGGGCAGCTAACAGGACTGATCTTAACCAAGAAACGAGGGAGGCAAAAGCGACAGGTTAAGTTTTTTTAGAAGCAGTTTGAGAGGGATGCTGTATTGTAGTATCTTGTAGTATGACAAAGGCTGAATATTTAGCTAATTCAGATCTTGAACCCTTCCTTCTGGAGGACATTAAGAATGCGTGAACTGAAGTATTACATTGCTTGTACCGTCGATCGCTTCATCGCCCGCAAAGACGATTCCTATGACTTTTTTCTGATGGAAGGAGAACATGTCGCCGATCTGCTGACTACCTTTCCTGAGACAATTCCGGGTCACGTTCGGGATAAACTTGGCATCACGGCTGACAATCAGTACTTTGATACCGTGTTGATGGGACGCAGGACTTATGAAATTGGACTCAAAGAAGGAATTAGCAATCCTTATCCACAGATGAAACAGTATGTAATTTCTCAAACCCTAAAAGACAGCCCAGACTCAGCGATCGAACTTGTCTCATCCGACCCCATAGCATTCATCAAAAAATTGAAGCAGCAACCAGGTCAGAATATTTGGCTGTGTGGTGGTGGCAATCTAGCAACAATACTTTTTCCAGAAATTAACGAGTTGATTTTGAAGGTGCATCCCATTCTACTCGGCTCAGGCATTCCCCTGTTTTCGGGTGTTGTTACACAGACTTCGCTAAAACTTACCCACAGCCAAATCTATAACAATGGGTTCATGTTGCTGCATTATCAGATAAATCATTAAGAAAAAGTTTATATCCTGCTCCAAATGGGGTTGTGCTCCAACTGGTTCAATCGCCAAAATCGCTTCAATTCTTTCGTGTAGGAGCGCTTGGTGTTTTCTGCTAACGATTTGGCGGCTAGCCACTGCTCGACCCGCACCCATCGCAAGCCGTCAGAGGGTGGCTCCTTGAGATCGGGCAAGCACTGTTCCTGACGCTTTGGGGCAGCCGAATCTGAAATTGGGCGGGGAGACTCAGAAAAGTTTAGGGGCGGTCATAGTGCGGCTCTAGCAAAAATTAGAGGATTCATCTGCTAGAAATTATGATGATATTTAATAAAAGAAAAGAAATTTGAATGGTCGAATTCAGAAAAATATCCTGGTTTGTTGATGAGCAGGTCGCATTTTTGCTGAAGATGCTAAAAAATAATCAAGCGATCGGATGGACGGTCAGGTTATCTTAAGGAGTGACGATCTGAGGATAAGTGATGAGGATTAAGGCTCAAGTTGAAGTAGCTTGTGCGATCGTAGTTCTAACTTTTTGCCTCTGGACGGGCACCGCGTTGGCAGCGTCTTCACCGCCTCCTCAATTAACGGCTCCGTCGCCCACTTACAACTCATTTTGGGAAAAACTGGAGCGATTGAGAGAAGACAGACAACTTCAACAGTTGGTGGAAGATGATTTAGAAAAGAGCTTTGTGATTCGGACGCAGATTCAAGAAGAAGTCGATCGAGCGTTTGGACATACAACAACTTTATTGAATGTTTTATTGGGGGTATTAACAGCTTTGCCTGTGTTAATTGCGGTGGGTGTTTGGTTCATTCGTCGTAGTGTGGTCAATCAGATTATTAATGAGACTAAGAAACAAGTTCAGGAAGAAGTTCACAAACAGCTTGAAGCAGAAGTAACAGCAGAATTTAAGAAACAAACAGAAGTCTTTCAACAGGAGATTGAAAAGTTAAAAGCTGAATTTGAAGATCAGTTATCTCAACTAAAAAGTCTATTTTCAGACACTCAAAAAGAGAAAGATCAGATCATTCAAGAACTTTCCCAAATCACCCCTTCTCTAGTTCGAGACTCGACCACACCTGAAACTCAGCAGAAAATTCAAACTTTAACTAGACAGCTTGAATGGTTAAAATCACAAAACTCTCAGCTTTCTTTCACAGTTCACGACTACATTGAGCAGGGCAAAGCTTTCTATTTTGAGGGACGATTTGAGGAAGCGATTGCTTCTTATGACAAAGCCATCCAGATTGAACCTGACAACGCAAAAGCCTGGTTTAGTCGCGGGGCAGCCCTGGCAAAATTGCAGAAGATAGAAGAAGCGATCGCTGCTTACGAAAAAGCCACTCAAATCAAATCAGATTTCTCAGAAGCATGGTTTGGAAAAGGGGTTGCATTTGCAAAACTACAGCGGAATGGAGAAGCGATCACCGCTTACGAAAAGGCAACTTCTATCAAATCAGATTTCTTTTCGGCCTGGTTTGGTAAGGCTAGATGTTATGCCTTGCAGGGTGAAGTTGAGTTAGCGATCGAGAGTCTTCAACAAGCCATTAATTTGAATCCAGAAAGAGCTAAAGAAGTTGCAAAAACTGACCCTTCTTTTGAGCAGCTTCGAGAAAATGAACAGTTCAAGAAGCTAATTGAATGTTAGAAGAAATCAGTTTTAGAAACGCATTCCTCCAATAATATAGAAGCAGCTCCCATTCAATAAAGCTGTGATTACTGCACCGATGATCACGCCTTTCATGCGTCCCCATTGTTGTCTTCTCGCAAATCGAACGGCGATCGGGACAATATAAATTAACTGAGATAATCCGATTCCAAAGGTCAAGTACACAAAAATAATTGGAATTGAAGGGAGTTGAAGGTTTGTAAACAGCGCTGCCATTCCTACAAAGAAAATAACTGCTAGAATGTTGAGTCCAAATGCCAGAAAAACTCCTCCAACAATATCTCTCAATTCGCTTTGCTGTGACATTACACTTGCTCCTGAAGTCGATTTGAGACGAGAGGATAACCTACACTTCCTTCGCGGTAAAACATATTGTAAGTATCAAAAGGAATGATTCTACCGTCAGGGTGAGCAATGTGAATACAGGAACGCTTGACCGATCGCACGTCAAAGTTAAACGGATCTAGAAACTGCATAATAATCACTCGAAACACATTCTCATAGGTAATTCCTGACGGCACTGGCAGCATCGGTAAACAACACAAAAGCTGTCTTAAAGTTGTCGCCGAAGAACTTGGAGAATGACTGGCTGAAAAAAGTTTGAAAATCTGTTTTTTCAGGTCTTCATTTTGTTCATATAAAACTGAGTTTGGCATCACTTCTAAAAACGCTGTAGGGTCGAGTAACCCAGTTAAAGGAATCACTTTACCGTTAACTTTTAGCGCGTATGCCAGTGCCAAACAGTCCGGATGACAAGGAACAGGCAGCAAATCTTTGGGCTGAAAGTGAGGACTTTGTTCTAAAATGGCACGACGAACCTCGGTCAAGGTGTAGCGATCGCGCTTCGGGTCAAAATCCTTCAGTCTTCCAGCGGCTTGAATGGGCTGAAAGGTGACACCTCTCACACATCGCTGTTGTAGTCCGTATTCAATAATCTTGCCAATCTCGTGATCATTCAATCCTTTTTTAAGCGTGACGACCAACGTGGTTGAAATCTTGAATTCATTGAGGTTAGCGATCGCTTTCTCGCGAATATTTCTTAAGTCTGCTCCTCGCAATTCTTTCAAGGCTTGTGCTTCAAAACTATCAAACTGCAAGTAGATTTCGATACCCGGCATGTATTGACTGAGGCGTTCACAAAAGGCACGATCGGTCGCAATTCTCACGCCATTGGTATTAATCATCAAGTGTTTAATGGGCTTGCGCTTAACGATTTCTAGAATTTCAAAAAACTCTGGATGAATCGTCGGTTCACCACCGCTAATTTGTACAATATCCGGTTCTCCTTCATTCGCAACCACGTTGTCTAGCATTTGTTCAATTTGTTGTAGACTGCGATGTTGACGCGGTTGATTCGCAGAGGAAAACTCTTCAGCCCCGGAGTCTGCATAACAGATCGGACAAGAAAGATTACAGCGATCGCTCACTTCCACCAAGGTCAAACAACTATGCTGTTCATGATCAGGACATAGCCCACAATCATAAGGACAGCCATACCGGATTGGTGTATTGAATTTGCGCGGCATATCTCCTGGTTTAATAAACTCTTGACACTGTTTGTAATAGTCAATGTCGTCAGCAATTAAAACTTCTTCTTGACCGTGAATTAGACAGTGTTTGACTAAATAAACATTCTCATCTCTGAAAATAATTTTTGCTTCGACTTTCGTTAAACACTTCGAGCAAACACTATTGGTTAAAGCGTAGAAGAGGTAGGGGCGAGTAGGCATGATGAGGGATGAGGGATGAGGGATGAGGGATGAGGGAGGTTATAGTTTTGAGAATTGGAATAACTTGGGAATCGTGGCTCGGTAGCATAAGAGAGCGAATAGACAGGCGATTTGAATGGCGCTCAGGTTGAGAACGGGGTGGAAATCAGGTTTGATGAAGTCAATGAGAAAGCGAAAGCTTAAATAAGCGATCATATAAAACTTGAACAAATCACCGGATTCTGATTGGAAGCGCGCATCGCTTTGCGAGAGCCGTTGGCAACGCCACTTCAAAAATATTAACAACGCGAATAGAAATGCAATCTCGTATAACTGAGTGGGATGACGGAGAATCCCATCTCCAAAGTCAAAGCCCCACGGGAGCGCGGTGGGAGTGCCATAGGTTTGATCGCTTAACCCAGTTAAAAAGCAGCCGATGCGCCCGATCGCCGTTCCCAAAATCAACGGATAAACGAAGGCATCTCCAGTCGATTGCTTGACCCCGATAATTTTCTTGATCAGTTCAACGCCTGCTACTGCACCAATCAGCGCACCCACCACCGTTTTACCCTGTAGCAACAGTAACCAGAATTGTTCTTGATGTTGCCAAAATAAATCAATGTGTTGCAAAATGACGAGCAGCTTTGCGCCGATCAATGCACCGACTAATCCACCGACGACGATCGAACTTCTTTGAGTAGCGGGAATAATGTCCTTCCGAAAATTTCGCAAACTGAGACGCAGAGCGACACTGTAAGCGATCGTCTCAAACAAAAAATGTGGATGAATACCCCAGATATAAACAGGAAAATTCACGCTGATTTTGAATGACAGAAGACTGCTAAACTATACGCGACTCAGACCCAAAAGCAGCCGACTTGTCACACTCTTTTATGCTTTCTATGAAGCCTTATCAGCAAGTTGCGATCGTAGAGTGCAGCGAACCTCTAGTTGCGATTCCAGCTAATTTCTCGCTTGTGTCGCCTCATCCTTATCAAAAATTGGGTGCGCCTTATGGAGAAAAATCGCCCTTTTATCTGCGTCAGGGAGTGGTCGATCGCTTGCTCACGGCTCAAAAAATGCTGCAAAAAATCCATTCCGGTTGGCAACTTCAAATCTTTGATGCTTACCGTCCGGTTGCGGTTCAACAATTCATGGTGGATTACACTTTTTTAGAACTTGTGCAATCCAGAAGTTTAGATCCAGCCAGCCTGACCGATGAGCAGCGTCAAGAAATTTTTCAGCAAGTCTATCAATTCTGGGCAGTCCCAAACCTTGATCCCACAATGCCACCGCCTCACAGTACGGGAGCCGCGATCGATATTACTTTAATTGATGAATTAGGAGACACGATCGACCTGGGTTCAGCGATCGATGAAATCTCGGAGCGATCGCACCCCAATCATTTTGCAAATAGTACTGACTATAAAGAACAACAATATCATCAACATCGCCAACTGCTTGAGAAAGTAATGCTCGCGTCTGGATTCAAACAACACTGGAATGAATGGTGGCATTTCTCTTACGGCGATCAGATTTGGGCATGGCTGATGGGTCAAGACACCTCGACCCGACCATTGACCGCCAAATATGGGCGAGTTTGAGAACGTTGAACAAGCGCCTTTTGCATTAACCCCGTAAAACTCGCAGAAAATATTAAAGATTTAGTCAAGAAAACACCTTGTTTATTTTAATTCTTCGTGAGGCAGGCTAAAACTGGACTGCAATCTTTCTCTCCAAGCAAGTTATGGCGGGCACCTGAACGACAACAATGAAATTGTTCTATACCCCCGATCAGGAGAAGGATTCCATCCGCTGGATGCGTTGGAATATAAAACCCTGATTGCTTACCAGACCACTCAGGGGAATCCGATGAAAGCAAGGGAATTGATCAAAGTTTGGCGCACAAAACGGCTGAAAACCTCGGTCGATGAGAAGCTAATGCGGCTCAAACAGTTTAATCTTCCGAAGCAGTTCGTTCTCCTAGTCTTTAAAGCTGCTGCACCGTTGATAGGGCTGTTTTTGGAAAAGACTGGAACAACTCTGAATGCTAAGGTTTTAGCAAAGTTCGGAATGTGGCTCAGGTGGCAGGGGTTCGATCGCGTCTTCCTGATCTACCAGGAATGCGAATCCGCCTTGAAGCGTGGTTTTTAGTATGGGTGGATCACCAAATGGTGAGAGCTGTTAGCGTTTGGGAGATCAGCTTTGGGTTCTGAAAGGTGAGATCTGCGGTTTAACTCATCCTCCAAAACCCAAGCGTCTCTTAGGCTTCGATCTTCACTGAGATAATTTTGTCACCTTGACGAATTGCATTCACGACATCCATATCCTGGGTTTGCCCAAAGGTGGTGTGTTTTCCGTCTAGATGAGACTGAGGCGAATGGCAGATAAAAAATTGACTGCCGCCTGTGTTGCGTCCTGCGTGAGCCATCGACAACGTACCCGCCAGATGCTTATTTTTGTTGATTTCACAGTTGATTTCATAGCCAGGGCCGCCCGTTCCAGTCCCTTGAGGACAGCCGCCTTGAATCATAAAATTGGGAATGACCCGGTGAAAATTAAGCCCGTTATAGAAGCCCTTGTTGGCCAAATCGACGAAATTCTGAACCGTGTTGGGAGCATCTGCATCGAACATGTCGATATGAATAGTGCCCTTGTCCGTTTCCATGATTGCGCGAGTCATATGTTGCTCCTTTTTTGCACTTTCTGATCCTACAACGTTAAGGAGAGATGAGGGAGAACAGCGTTCCGCTGCGCGAGGAAGGATGAGGGATGAGTTAGGCTTCTCAATACTTTCTTAATATCAATTAGAGGAAGCTTCCGTTTTGATTACAGATTTAGATTGCCTCCAAATTCCTCTCCTCTTAAAGTCCCCCAGATTGGGGGGTTGGGGGGCAGAAGCGTTGTACAACGAAGCAGAAAAAACCAGATCAAATTCATGTTTTCTCAAGCAGATTCAGGATTGAGTTTGCTCATTTCCCAGGTGGTGTAGGTGCCGATCGGACTCCACAATAAATAAGGCACTAACAACAAAGCAGCCCAGCCTGAAACTTGCCATACGAGAAGCGTGAGCGGGATTCCCAGCAAAAACCCTAATCCCCCAATGAAGGTGCCTACTTTCAAACTGCGCGTTCGGAACATGACCGGGGAATAGAGAATAATTGCAATCTCAACCAGCAGATAATACGCCATTAAGGGCCAGCTTTGAGTCTGCTCCCACACACTGTAGGCTGACCATGCACCGCAAATGAAGACAATCGTCCAAATCACAGGAATCAGCTTCTCAAACGTCAGCCAGCGAGGGCGGCGCAAGCGATTGAACCATTTGATATCTTTGGGACTGAGAAGACTACCGCCCAACGCCACCAAAAACGTTACGAGTCCGATGACCATCCACGACTTGATCATAATTCTCAGCCCAAAAAGAACAGACGACATCACTTTTTTGCCATCCAGCGTTATTGTGTCAGAGTTCTTCCAGCGCGATCATCAATCTTGAGAGCGATCGTTCTCGTCTCTTGATGCTTCTAGAGAACGCTTTTGATCCGCAATTCAATTTGCAAAAACCAAACAGCATTAGGCCAGCAGTTCTTCGGTTTCCTTGTCTGTGAAACCAAATTGTCTGAAGATTCTCAATACATAAGCTGGAGACATTTCACCTGCACCGACTATCGATCGGGACAATCCTTTTCTGGTCTTCAACGGTTCGACAGTAGAGTGAAGGGATGTTCTTAGGCATAGACAGCCCGTAATTCATAAGTTTCTGAGGTTGGTTCTTGAGAGCCGATGTTTAGAAACTCATGCAATGCTCTGATGGAGACGGGTTCTGAGTAAATATCTTTGTCTGACTCATCGACCATTTGAAGGGAGTCGATCGCTGCTTTGAGCTTTTGAATGGCGGTGTCTTGAGTGTCTCCCTGCCCAACGATGCCATTTTCGAGACATAGGGCGACCCAATGGCCTGCGCTTTGTCTCAAGACGAGGGTGTAGAAGTCCATCAGTTTGAACCAGTAAGGGATGTTTTTAGTGTATCAGCCGTGTTTGAGAGTTTATGGATGTTTGGGGTTGTGAATGGCTTGCCACCATTGATGGGCACTTGTGGCGTGGGGATGATCCTGTCCGAGGGTACGATCAAAAATTGCGACGGTTCTGGGTATTAGGGGCTTTGCTTCATCCAGTCGATTCAGGCTGTCGTAGAGAACTGCCAGATTTCATAAGCTGATCGGGGCTATCTGAGGGGCGGGGACTCTCGGAGCGACGGGGCAGGGGGGATGGGAGAGATGATTGGATTGGTGGGAAATGAGGGAATGCGAGGTGAGGGAATGGGAGACGCGAATGGGGAGGCGTTGATTGATTTGGCGAGGTCTAATGCTTGTGAGAGGAGAGGAGAGGCTTTTTCGGGTTGTCCGGCTTGGGTGTAGCGCTTGGCAATCTCAGGAAGAAGCGTCGCTAGAAGCGTAGAAGTCTTGATTGTATTTGCAATCTTTAACGCTGTATCAGGCTGATTGAGCTTGAGGTAGTGTCGCGCAATCTCAACCAATGCCTGATCTTTACGAGACCCGTCTGGTAACGTTTGGCTAATTTGTAGTGCCGATTCGATTTGACCTTGTTTGGCAGATTCAGCCGCGATCGTCGCCAACACATTCTCCTTAAGATTAGAGTCTTGAATGCTCTGAGCGATCGTCACTGCCAAAGACAACCGCTGCTTGACTTGGTCAGATCTGTCAGACTTATCCAAAAATAGCCGCCCTCGTGCTGCACTTTCCGCCGCTTCGTATCTCGCACAATCATCACGTTCCAACTCAATCAACTGAGCAAACTGGCTTGTTTTACCAGAATCCAAAGCTGCCCACATCAGATCTGACAACGTACTACGATGAGCACCGTCACGCTGCGATCGACTGACTCTAAAGGCTTGCTCATAGTCCCCTGCCTTAGCGTACTGGAGCGCCAATTGATTCATTGCTGTCTCCTGAGCATCACGGCCCGAAATCGTTAGAATGGCTTGCCTTGCCTGATCGGATTGCCCCACCGCAGCCGATTTGAGTGCAACTTGGGTCAAAGCCTCTACCCTCGAAGCATTCTCTTTGAGCGATCGTGCCAACTGCATCGCCGTCTTAAAGTCACCCGCCGTCACATAGCCCTGAGCGATCTCAATCATCGCAGCATCGTAGTCATAATTATTTTTGAGCGATCGAGCCGTTTTGAGCGCCAGAGCCAACGTAGAACGGGCTGCTTGCGGCGGTTGAAGATTCGCAATCTCGACCAGCTTTGTCGCCTTCAAAAACGGATCTTTGACTGAAGTGATCACCCCCAACGCTCTATCGACTTGCGCGATCGCAGCATACTGCACCGCAACAGATGCCAAAGGTTCGTCCGCGGAATTTGCCAAAAGCGATGGCATTCGATAAGAGAGAAGACTCAGAGGACGAATCGGGCGCATCAAGGTACAGAGAGAACTAGCAGGAATGAAGAGTCTCGAAGGCGGCAGGGCAGCAGGCGATCGACGCGGCCTTGGGGCAGCCGAGAGAAGACCGGGCATCAACCCCAATTGCAGACCGACCAACAGCACTGAGACCGTGAGCTTTTGAAGCATGAGTTCTTCGCCGATTCAAAGACAACCTATCGAGAAAAATTTTACCACTGAGAAAAAGAAGATCTGTGTGATTTCTCGTAGGCTCAAGAAACTTTTGAGAAATCTACCTTATGGGAGGGGCGTTTGTTAAATCAATCCAGCAAATTCGATTGTAAGATTCATCCTTCTGTATAAGTAAGTTGCACAGTATAAAAATACTATTCGCAAAGGAACTGCCGTGACTCATCCCCGTGTCATTTGTCTAGGCGAAATCTTGTTCGATCGCATCTCCAATCAGCCCGGTCGATCGCTCGAAGCCGTCGATTCTTGGACATCATATCCGGGAGGCGCTCCGGCAAATGTGGCTTGTGCATTGCCAAAATTAGGGACTCCTTCAGCGTTTGTCGGCTGTGTAGGACAGGATGAAATGGGGCGATCGCTGGTCGAGTTGCTTAATTCAATTCCGGTAGACACGACGGGCATTCAGTATCATCCGACTGCGCCAACTAGAACGGTCATGGTGTTGCGATCGGAAACAGGCGATCGTAGTTTTGTGGCCTTCGGAGACCAGCGCAACTCAGCAGAATTTGCAGACACGCATCTCCAAGCTAGTCAGTTGCCTTCTGCATTATTTGAATCAGCCGACTTTCTAGTTTTGGGCACATTAGAACTCGCGTATTTTGACAGTCGAGCCGCGATCGCGCGTGCACTAGAACTGGCAGAACAATTTTTTGTCAAAGTGGTTTTAGATGTCAATTGGCGACCCGTCTTCTGGTCAGATCAAAACGCGGCCCCGCCGATGATTCACGAATTGATCAAGCGAGTTGACTTTCTCAAACTAGCCGACGAAGAAGCCCAATGGCTGTTTGGCACAACCGATCCGGGCGTGATCGCTCATCGGATTGGTACGCTAGAAGGCGTATTGGTCACGGCTGGCGAACAGGGTGCTGCTTACTGTCTGGGCGACAACGAAGGCAAAATTCCCGCTTTTGAAATCGATGTCGAAGAAACTACGGGAGCCGGAGACAGTTTTGTAGCGGGGTTTGTTCATCAGCTTTGTCAGCGAGGCATTCACAGTTTGAGTGATCCAGAGGTTGCGAGACAAGTCGTTGCGTATGCCAGTGCTGCGGGAGCGTTGACGACCACTCGATCGGGTGCGATCGATGCCCAACCCACTGCCGCAGAAGTCGATGCGTTTTTGTATATGCAAGGTAAATAAAGGGATGAATGAGGCAAAAAGCAGAAATCACTGTTTAACTTAAAGATTGTCAGTAATAATTTATCTCTCGTCATTTGAGTATGGCTGTTGAAATTGAACGAAAGTTTTTAGTCAAGAACGATCGCTGGCGCACACTAGCCACCGGAGTGTTGTACCGTCAGGGCTACATCATCAGTCAACCGGGAAGAACGGTGAGAATTCGCGTGGCTGGAGATCAAGGATTCTTAACCATCAAAGGAGATACCAAAGGAATCGCTAGAGCAGAATTTGAATATGAGATTTCGATCACTGATGCGAATGAACTGTTAAACACACTCTGCGAACCTCCGATAATCGAAAAATATCGCTATAAGATCAGTTTAGGAAACTTAGTTTGGGAAGTCGATGAATTCTTAGGAGAAAACCAGGGATTGATCATTGCTGAAGTCGAATTACAGAACGCAGAGCAAGCGATCGACCGTCCCGACTGGATCGGCGAAGACGTTTCCCACGATCCGCGCTACTACAATTCCAACTTATCAAAACATCCCTTTAGCCGCTGGTCAATAAAAACATCTGATTAAAGCACAATCGCCCACACACGGCAATCTGCTCATTTTCCCTTAGTCTTCTCTTAGTCTATAGAAGTACGGATACAGTTCTGCTTCAGGAACGTACTGGCTTGCCTGGCGAAAAATAGCCTTGCAGGTTCCTGCATCTAGTTCTCGATGGTTTGGAATTGTGAAAGTTTCATTGCCATCGTCGCCAACCCGACGCAACTTAACGTGGCTCCCCTTTTGACTGTAAACTTCAAACCCAACTGGCTAAAGATGCGAATCACCTCAGTTCCTGAAAGCCTTTTGAGCTTGGGCACAGGCTGGTAGTAGCTCAAACGTAACAACCAGAGCAGGCTGTTCAACCAAACCAAGGGCAGCAGTATCTTCGTCTTCTAGATGTAGAGCAACCGCCTCTTGTAGATTACTCACCAACTCATCAAGCGTGTCAGCCTGGGTGACAACGGCGACCTCTGAGCATTCAGCTACATAACCACCCTGTTCGCCCGACTGGACAATGGCGGTAATCGTTTTGCGTAGATCTATAAAGACCCATGAGCGGGAATGTCCGCACCATTTCAACTACCTCTGCCACAATTGTAATCGACCTATCAAGACCAGGAATATAACGAATCGATCAATTGCGATCCCACAAGTCGAGCATGAGTAGAATCTGATGGGCGGTTTCTTCGGCAGATTGGTCGATGTTGACTTCATAAGCGTTGTGAGGTTCTTCGATCGTCGCCAATTGAGTAGACAACATCGAAGGCGACATAAAGTGCGGTTTACGATCGCGAAAGCGTTGTCGCAGCAGTTGTGTAGACCCTTTGAGATAAACCATCTTGACCTCATTGTTATCCAGCCGTAGCCGATCTCGATAGCTGGCTTTGAGCAGCGAACACGCCAAAATTAAATTGCTGTTTTCT
Source organism: Phormidesmis sp. 146-12 (assembly GCF_052939495.1). NCBI lineage: Bacteria > Bacillati > Cyanobacteriota > Cyanophyceae > Leptolyngbyales > Leptolyngbyaceae > Phormidesmis > Phormidesmis sp. 146-12. Next base: position 78,054 of record NZ_JBJPHS010000019.1, read on the forward strand.
CGCAAACTATACTCAACTGCATCTTGAAGACATTCTAACCACACCTGGCGATCGTCATCCGTCAACGGCACGCCCCGCATCAGTTTGTGAATATGTTCCATCGAGTGCATATAGTCAGCATCAATAAAATTCCAGTCGAGCATGTTGGCCAACATTAGCCCGATCGTCGATTTACCAGAAGCCGTTACACCAACTAGAAGAATCACCATAGCTTGAGGGATGAGGGATGAAGGATGAGGGATGAAAAGTGAACGATTTCGTTCTCATGAGTGGCAAAAACTTCCAGAAGGCAATTATTTCTTCTTGACCACCTTACCGAAACTCACAAACAAGTCTATTTTGCCTCATCCCTCATCCCTCTTAAGCCGCTATTTTGCTCCAGGTCACATAAGGCAGGTTAGCAGCCGTTTTCTGGATTTGATCTTTCTGAGCGACTAGCTGACCGCAAGCATCCCACGTTCCAGAAGTCAGCATCATTCGCGCTCCGTCACCCATTGCGATCGCGCCCTCAAATTCGCCGCTCGTCACCTGTAATGTTTCCAAATCCACCTTAATTTCAGCCTGCGGATTGTCAGTGAGAATTTCTTGTAGCTGCTTCGTCACGCTGGAATCAGCCGTCACACAGGGAATACCCATCGCCACACAGTTTCCAAAAAAGATTTCGGCAAAACTCTCACCTACAATCGCCCGAATGCCCCATCTAGCGATCGCTTGTGGTGCATGTTCTCGACTAGAGCCACAGCCAAAGTTTCCATTCACGACCAAAATCTTAGCGCCTTGATACTGCGGCAGATCAAAGGGATGCTGACCGTTTGCCTGAGTGCGATCGTCAATAAACACCGCTGCACCCAACCCATCAAAGGTTACAGAACGCAAAAATCGAGCGGGAATGATGCGATCGGTGTCAATGTCGTTGCCCACCAGCGGAATCCCACGCCCTGAAACTGTCTTCACTTCGCTAACCATAATCCACTCTTTGCTGCAATTTGTCTATTTTCTCACTTTTAGTTTCTCACTTTTAGCATTTGTTAGAACTGCAAACTTAGGGACTATCTCCCTGTAGCTCTTGTAATTTCGCCTCCATTTCTGCCAAACGCGCTGCCATTTCTTGTCGAGCCGCCGCTTCCTGATTTGCCCGTTCTTCTGTCTCTCGAAGTGCCTGATCTAACTCTTCATGCGCCATCAGTTTTTGACCCGTTGTTGGATCATAAAAGCGAAGTTCACCACTAGAATTGACGCGCAAATCTAACCCCAAAGTGTCACTGTGAATAGAAATTACATCACCTTCAACAACGCTAGATGGAATGGGATAGTAATTACTTTCGTCAAGCCGTAATCCTTGTAGTTGAGGAACGAGATAGTCACCTGTGGGATCATATTGAAAATATTCGCGAACGCCCAAGAATGCGTAGATTCCTTTTTTTGCGCCCTGATCGTTACTGCGGGTTGATTTCGACGTGATTTCTAGAACAAAGTCGGGCGGTTTGTCTCCTTCTTCCCAGGTTTTGTAGGAGACATCCGATCGCTCCCGAAAATAACCTCTCAAAGATGTGCGAGCGTAGATCAGATACTCACACTGAACATCACCCTCTGTATCTCTCAAATGTCATTCACCAATCTTTTTTTGCTTTTGATCCGTGTCAATAGACTGCTAATTCTGCTTCATTACTGTTCTTATTTCTATCGTTCAACTCTGCATCACAGCACTTTATTAAACATTTCCAGGTACTTTGGACGCAGCGTATCCCAGGAGAAGCGATCGTAAACGCTTTGATGACGGCGGTCGCTCCGAGTTACCTGCAAGGGGTACTGCTCAAAATCCTGGTTTGCTAATACTTGAGTGATTTGTTGGGCAAGCATTCCACGTTGACTAAAATCAGCTAAATAGCCTTCCTTACCAACGACAAACTGTGTCACTTCATAGTCGTGCGCCAAACAAGGTAAGCCATACGCCATCGACTCAACCAGCACTCGCCCAAAGCCCTCTGACACCGAAGCCAGCACAAAACAATCTGCAACTTTGTAGTAGTGATCAATCTCACTCAACGCCACCGTTCTCACCTCAAAATTGTCGCCTAGCAGACGCTTTCCAAGCTGAATGACTTCGACGGATTCTGAAGACTGTTGCCCCATTAATAGCAAATAAGGACGTGGCTCAGGCAGGCTTGCGACTTCTTGAATCACATAATCCATGCGCTTGTGGGAGCGATCGATGGTTCCGACAGACAGCACCAAAGGACGATCAGTAGGCAGATTTAACTGCTGGCGTAATGTTGTTTTTTCGGTCGCCGTCAGCAGACACAAATCACGGGAAATATTGAACCCCAAAGGAAGCAGCGTTTGCGTATCAGCAGGCACACCATGATCGAGAGCGAGTTGAAAATGGGCAGGCGCTAACCGTTGAACGTGATCACAGCGAGGAGCAGCCGGAGACATCGGCCCGCCATCGCAAAAGATCAACTTGTAAGATTGCTTCGTTAATCGCCGCCAAACGCCCAAAAAGTTGCCAATGCTATCGTCGCTAAAGTAAATGATGTCCGGCTTGTGGCGTTGAATATGGGGCAAAAGACTCAGGGTAAAGGCTGCCTGCTCAACGTAGTATGCGTCGTAGTTGCGTCGTCCTCTTACCCGTTCTCCGATCGCCAAAACAAGTCTCCCTAATTGAATGCCAATCCAGCTTTTGCGAGGAATGTTCCACAAGGAAATTTCTTTTTTTGCCGCCGATCCGCCGCCTTTAAATAGCGTGATGTCGATCGACGATTCTTTAGACAGTTCATCAAAGCATTCTCGCGCAAAGGATTCGTAGCCTCGCTGCACATTCCCCAAGCCAGAACAAACCAAGAAAATCTTCGTTTTCATAGTGCAACCTTTAGTGCAAGCTTTATCGTGCAACCTTTATCGTGCAACCGCCGTTTTAGAACCTCCTACTTATCTGAAGTTATACAGGGATCTGCTAACAGTTGGACAAGAACCACATAGACTGCACTAAAATTTCATTAAAGCTTGTAAGCAACCACAAAAAAGGTCGTGGCTTCATCCCACACGCCCTGATCAGTGACGAGAGTTTCGACGATCGCATCAAATTCATGTTTAAGCTGTTGAATGCGATCCGACTCTAGCGCTACGAATGGATCGTCTGGATGTAGCCAAAATTGACCATTCCAACGACTTTTAGCATCCTCAAGACTCCGGTAAGTTCCTCGTTGCTCGGTATGAATTTCAACCGCATGGAACCCTATTTCACCCAGTAGTTGACGAATTCTTTCAGGCGTTCCAAGTGGAATGTGGAGATTGGGAAGGGAAATACCACAGCGGTCACAGGCCTGACTAATTGCAGGCGTGAGAAAGGACGTTTCAGAAAAACTGGTGAATGCTAAAACCCCGTGTGATTTTAGATAACGAAACCATTTTTGTAATGCTAACGGAATATCAGCAAGCAGTACGATCGCATATGAACAATAAATCCCGTCGAATTGATCCGGTGCAAATTCGATCGTCTCAGCGTCCGTTTCAATCCATTCAATATTCTGTAACTCAACTGATTTCTGTTTTGCTAGATTCAGCAGATTCGTAGCGATGTCAATCCCAATCACATGTCCATCAGCACCCACGATTTGAGAGGCCGCGATCGCCACGGTTCCTGTCCCAGTGGCTACATCTAAAATCTGCTGTCCAGGCTGAGGGGGCGCATAGTTGATCAGACGCAGGGCCCGTTCGCGAGTCACCTCATTATCGTAATCAGTTCTGGAATTGTAGAAGTTGGCAACTCGCTGTTTGTACGCATCCATAATTTACCGTCTAACTCTCAAACTTTTCGTAAGCTTCCACGATTTTCTGCACCAGTGGATGACGCACCACATCTGCCTTTGAGAGATTGCAAAACGCTACGCCATCCACCGATCGTAAGATTCGTTCTGCCATTCCCAACCCTGATGTTTGATTGTAGGGCAAGTCAGTCTGTGTCAAATCGCCCGTTACGACCATTTTGGATTTAAACCCGATGCGCGTCAGTAACATTTTCATTTGCGCTGGCGTTGTATTTTGTGCTTCGTCAATGATCACAAAGGCGTTGTTTAAAGTGCGGCCTCGCATGTAAGCGATCGGAGCCACTTCGATTACACCTCGCTCCATCAAGCCTGCAATTTTTTCAGGATCGACAAATTCATACAGCGCATCATACAGCGGTCGCAGATAAGGATTGACCTTCTGCTGCAAGTCTCCTGGCAAAAAGCCCAACTTTTCTCCCGCTTCGACCGCCGGACGAGTCAAAATCAACCGTTCGTATTCATTAGCCAATAGTGCCTGAACCGCCAAAACCGCCGCCAGATAGGTTTTTCCTGTTCCTGCTGGCCCAATACAAAACGTCAAATCATGCGTCCGCACCGCTTGAATATATTGCCGCTGCCGAAATGTCTTCGCTCTGATCGCATCTCCGCGTCGAGTCCGCGCCAGCATATCTCGCTGAAGGTCTTGCAGTTCGTCTTCGCGATCGGTATCCAATGCCTGACGAGCCGTGAGAATATCAACGCTGGTAATCGGCTTGCCCTGAGTCCAATAATCCTTAAGCGCCTGAATCAACCGATGGCACAACTCCACTTGATTAGCAGTTCCAGAAATCAGCAACTCTTGACCCCGCAAAACCAGCGCTGCTCCTGTCTGACGAGCCAACGTCTTCAGGTTATCTTCCTGGGTTCCTGAGAGAGCGATCGCGCTTTCAATACTGGGCAATTGGACGGTTAAAGTGTCTACCATGCAGATTCTAAAAGTTTTGTAATCGACAATAGGAACTCAAACTACTAGTCTGTCAGGAATGAAGTGAGGGATACTAACATCTCTGAACCGATGACAGCAGTTTTCTCACCCCTCATCCCTCTCTTAATGAGGTACTAACCCTTCAAACCGGAAATTAAAACGTTAAAGACACCCGAATTTCTGTCTTAATGTAGACATTTCAGGTGCCTTCTTTCAATTCTTATAGGTTGCGCCCTTGCGAACGTCGATCGACTTTAAGCAGCGTTTACTCACTCAGCTTGGGGCGAGGTTTTGGCACACTTCTGGGAGCCGTTGATCGAGACGGAGCTTCGCCGCGTGACCCGACTGAAGGCCTTTCAGAGTCAGACTCTCGATCGCTCTGACTGCCAAAAATATCTAAAACAGCAGAATAGCCCGCCGCCTTTGCCACACCTTCTAGCACCGATCGAATCGCCTGAATATTGCGCCCACCGCGACCAAACACACGCCCTTTATCCGACCCGTCAAACGCCAACCGAACCCAAACCCGCGATCGATTTGCCACAACTTCGCAGTCTACTCTGAGAGACTCTGGTGCCTCCAAAAAGGGCTTCACCAAAAACGTGACCAGCCCCGCATAGTCAGGATGAATAGAAGAATTATCAGCCACTGACCTGCTCACTGACGGGTTCACTCACTGGCTCACTGCTTGCGGTCGCAAAGACGTTTTCTCTTCTGAGAATGCTCCGGACGGTTTCAGTCGGTTGTGCGCCTTTGCTGATCCAATCCAAAATTGCGGGGACATTCAGCCGGGTTTCATCGGTTCTGGGGTTATAAAAGCCAAGCTCCGCAAGGGGTCTACCGTCGCGTCGGGTGGTGCTTTGCGCGGCTACGATCCGGTAGCTGACTTCACGCTTTTTGCCATATCGCTTTAATCGCAGTTTGATCATGCTAAGAAAGTGAACTCCTGTGAATTACTAAGTTGAGAGTCGATTAACGGTTTGCTTGGGGCAATTCGATAATCTGCACTGAAAAGATCATGGACTATCCATATTATCACAGCCCGATCGCGGTTTCTTAATTTGAGGGAAGCGATCTCTTCAAGTTACCCGCAAGGGGTCGCTACAGATTGCCAAATCCTTTCTTTTTCTTGTCTTTGTTTTTCTTCTTTTTGCCAGGGTTGCCCATTGCAGGATAGCCGCGCCAGCCGGGAGGAGGGGCCTGGCCGTAGGGATTGCCACCACCCATTCCAGGCATTCCGCCGCCCATTCCGGGCATTCCGCCACCCATCCCAGGCATTCCGGGCATTCCAGAAAAGTTGCCCTGACCCATCTGCTGCATCATGTTCCGCATTTTTTGGAAGTTGCTCACCAGATCGCTGACATCTTTCTCCCCAAAGCCCGATCCTTTAGCGACCCGACGACGACGACTGGGAGAACTAGCCAACAGATCGGGATCTTTGCGCTCTTGCACAGTCATCGAGCCGATCATCGCTTCTGCTTTTTTAAGCTGCGTTTCTCCTTGCTGGAGTTGTTCGCTGCTCAGTTTGTTCATACCGGGGATCATTTTGAGAACGCCACCCAAAGATCCCAGATTTTTGAGTAAGCGAGTCTGTTTGAGAAAGTCGGTAAAGTCAAACTTGGCAGAGAGAATTTTCTCCTGCATTTTCTCGGCTTCGGCAAAATCGACTTCTTCGCGGGCTTTTTCGACCAGCGTCAGTACGTCGCCCATGCCAAGAATACGGGAAGCCATGCGATCGGGATAAAACGGCTGCAACGCATCAACCTTTTCGCCAACCCCAATAAATTTGATCGGCTGCCCAGAAATTCGTCTCACTGACAGGGCCGCACCACCGCGGGTATCCCCATCCATCTTGGTGAGAATTGCGCCCGTGATGCCAATCTGCTCATGAAAAGTGCGCGTCAGGTTAGCGGCTTCTTGCCCCGTCATCGCATCGACGACTAACAGCGTTTCGTGGGGCTGAATGGTTTCTTTGATTTGAGCAAGTTCGCCCATCATCGACTCGTCAATTTGGAGCCGACCCGCCGTGTCAATGATTACAAAGTCAAAGCCTTCTGCTCTGGCTCGTTCGACCCCCTGACGCGCAATCTCGACGGGGTTGGCATCTTTGCCCAATTCAAAAACGGGAATGTTGATTTGTTTCCCTAATGCGACAAGCTGATCGATCGCCGCGGGTCGGTAGACATCCGTTGCCACCAATAGCGTTTTGAATTCTTCTTTCTTCAAATACAGAGCAAGTTTGGCGGTGGCGGTGGTTTTTCCAGTTCCTTGCAGACCTGCCATGAGAACGATCGTCGGTTTGGTCGTCGCCTCAGCCAGGGGAACGTTCGCCTCCCCCATCACCTCGACCAGTTCGTTGTAGACGATTTCGATAAACTGCTGATCAGGACGAACGCCCGAAATCACCTGTGCGCCGAGGGCTTTTTGCTCCACTTCAGCGACAAAATCTTTGACGACTTGTAGATTGACATCGGCTTCGAGCAAAGCACGACGAACTTCCCGCAAAGCGTCTTTTACATTGGATTCCGAGATTTTGTCTTGACCTCGAATCTTTGTCCAGGCTTGTTCTAAGCGGTCGGCGAGAGCGTCAAACATAATTCAAGTAGGGGCAGGCGATCGGCTTTTTCAGAAGAATACGATAGAGCAACCGTAAAAAATGCTCATTTATTTAGATTAGCGTGTTCTGCTCGATCGCTGCCGAAACTTGAAAGATGTTTGAACAGCCTCCACAGGATCAGGCGTATCAATTGCGCTCAATAACACTGATGCACCTCAGAGATTGCCTGACGAATTGAGTTCCATTCGCTGATCAAGCTCGTCTCGTCTCCTCGAATCTTGCGCCCTTTAAGATTGGGATAACGACTATAAAGCACCCCATCTGCAACACTGTCTAGCAGACGAATGGGCAATACCCACTGAAAGGTAACCTTGCCATCGCCACAGTCTCCATTTTCAATCAAGTTCCCTTTTAGCCTAATTTGAATCGCTTGCCACTCCTGGATATAAATAGAATCACCAGATCGAATCTTGCGCCTCAGCCCAACATTAACTCTGTAGAAGTAGTGGTCTGTTAGCTTGTCAAGTGCGCTCTGTGGCGGACTGCTTTGCGCCCGGACTCTATCTTGAACTCCATCGGGTAAGGTAACAGAGAATAGACCTGCTTGACTGACAAAACTAGGAAGCCGGAATGCAAGAGAGGACAGTAAATTC
>NZ_JBJPHS010000020.1:0-3133 GCF_052939495.1 Phormidesmis sp. 146-12
ATTTCTCGTTCAAAGTCCCTCACTTGTGGGGGATTTAGGGGGCTGCCCGGATGGGTAACCGTCGCGAAGGATGATCATCGAATTCACGTTCATTTAGATAGAAGCAATTTACGCGGCTTCGGTATGATGGGGGCAGCGTTTGGGGTAGCTGTTAGATGGAGAAGTCGCTTCTAGAAACCTTTCGGAAGGCTTATCGAGATTTAGAATTGTTTCCGTTGCTGACGGCGGAGCAAATTGCGGCGTTTCGCGTGGAGTATGGCAATGAGACGATCGCCCGACTTGAGCAAGCGATCGAAGATGCGCCGACCAATGGCAAGCTGGTTTTTGCGGGGCATCGGGGCTGTGGCAAATCGACGCTGCTGGCCAAGTTTTCTAACAAGATGATGCGGCAGGGGTATTTTGTAGTGTTCTTTTCGATCGCTGATCTGGTTGAGATGTCGGCAGTCGATCATGTGAATATTTTGTATTCGGTGGCGCTGTCGATGATGAGTGAGGCGACCAAGCGACAAATTCCGATTTCGGAAGGCATTAAGCAAGATTTGCTGCACTGGTTTTCGACGACGCAGACGCAGGTCAGCAGTCAAGATATCAAAACTGAAATGGGCGTGGGGGGTGAATTTTTCTCATTTTTGACTGCGAGACTCAAAAATGAGAAAACCTTTCGAGAGGAGATCAAAACGACGTTTGAGAAGAGTATTTCGGAGTTAGCGAGAAAGGCTGATTTGATTGCGACGGCCATTCAAGCGGCGACAAAGAAAGAAGTGCTGGTGGTGATTGATGATCTGGATAAATTAGATTTCAATTTAGTTAAAGAGATCTACAAAAATAATATTAATGCACTTTTTTTGCCCAAGTTTCGGATTATCTATACCATTCCGATTTCGGCGATTCGAGATAATGAGGTGTTGGCAGAGCTTCAGACGGCGATGAGTACGCGGATCAGACAGTTTGAGGTGTGTAAGTTTTATCGGTTTGAGGAGGTTCGCGATCCGGCGGCAATTCCTAAAGAAAAGTCGGTCAATCTATTTTTAGAAGTTTTACATCGTCGCCTGCCCAAAGAGCTTGTCGAGCCTGAGATTGCGATTCAAATGGTGCTAAAAAGTGGGGGTGTTGTGCGCGAACTGGTACGAATTGCGAGAGAGTGTTGTTCTCAATGTTTGTTGTTGATTCGCAGTGAGCCAGAGCGACAGGATATCAAGATTGATCAGGAGATCTTTAGGCTGGCGATCAAAGATTTGAAGAATGATTTTGCGCGACCTTTGGGGTTAAATCTCTACAGTCTTTTGGCGGACGTTTACAAAAATTTTGAGCCAAACGATGCCAAAAGTGAGCAGTTTTTGTCGCTGCTGCATGGGCTGTTTGTTTTGGAATATGAGAATGATGTGCTGTGGTATGACGTGCATCCGATCGTCGTTGATCTGCTCAAACAAAAAAAACTAATTGAGTGATGGATAACGACATCGAGGTAGAAAATCGACGAAATTATCAGAAGTTGATGGTGGCGATCGAGGCCAGTTCGACTCGGCTCAATTTGCTGCTGGCGGTGTGTGACGATCGCAGTCTGCGGGAGCAGTTGATTCAAGACTATGAGCGAGAGCTACGCAGTCAAGACTTTTTGACGTATCGGGTCAGGGTGCGATCGCAGGAGCCGAGTTTGCGATATGCGCTAGAGCAGTTGGTCAATACGCAGCCTGATCTATCAACCGGAGTGCCTGCGATCGTCACGGTGTTGGGCATTGATGAGTTGTTGCCCGTCAAGCTCGATGCGCCTCGGTCTGAGCAAGATCGGTTTTTTGGCTATTTGCAGTGGACGCGGGAGGCGTTGCGATCGTTTGAGTTTCCGATCGTGGTGTGGTTGACAAATACGGTGTTGGTGAGGCTGGCGGAGCGGGCCCCTGATTTTTGGAGTTGGCGGGGCGGGGTGGTCTGGTTTGAGGGCAAGCCTCAGATAGATTATTCACACTTTGGGCGATCGGAGGTGCGATCGTCTGAGCCGCCTGATCCGTCTAGTTTGCAGCCCGAAGAGTTGTTGGCGATGATCGAGCAGATCGAACGGCAGCAAGGCACCGATGCACCGCTGTTGGCGACGCTGTATGAAAGTTTGGGGCGAACTTATGAGCGGCGTTATGGAGATTCTGAAAATCGCAGACGGGCGATCGGGTTTTATGAGAAAGCGATCGCGCTGCAAACAAAGCTGGGGCTGGAGTCTGATCTGGCGGAGAGCTATTTTCGGCTGGGTAATCTGCTGTCTGAGCTACAAGACGATGTGACCAAGGCGCTGGAGTGTTATCAGACCGCACTGGAGCTATATCGAAAATTTGAAGACCAGTCAGGCGAGGCGAATACGCTCCAAGCCGTGGGGGATGTGCTGCAATTTCTTGACCGTCGTTCTGAAGCGTTAGAGAACTATCAGCAAGCGATGGGGCTGTATCGCGACGTGGGGGATCGATTGGGCGAGGCGAATACGCTCCAAGCCGTGGGGGATGTGCTGCAATTTCTTGACCGTCGTTCTGAAGCGTTAGAGAACTATCAGCAAGCGATGGGGCTGTATCGCGACGTGGGGGATCGATTGGGCGAGGCGAATACGCTCAACAGCTATGGGGAGTTTTATTTTTCTCAAGCAGAGTACGATCGCGCCCTCTCTTATTATCAGCAGGCCTTAGACCTCGCACAGCAGATTGGCGATCGCTACAGTCAAGCCCGATTTCTGCGGCGCAAAGCACGCACACTCGCAAAGCTAGACCAAAAATGGGAGGCAACCCAAACCTACCAAGCCGCCGCCGGCCTGTTTGCAGACATTGGGCTAGACGATCTGGTCGAAAGCTGCAAAACAGAAATGCGAGAAGTCAATCAGGCGATCGCCCCTGTTCCCATTCGTGCCCCTGCGATCGGTTCTGCTGCCCCAACTCAAGATGACTGGTACGATCGCTCTCTGCCAACCTCACGCCCAAAACGCAAACCTCGGAGGCGCGATCGAGGCTTTTGGCACTGGTGTCGGCAACTCTGGCAAAAACTACAAGTTTGGTGGCAACGCTTGAGATGAGAAATGAGCAATTGATTTTGAGTTAGAGCGATTGAGTTTTTAGCCCGAACGATCGCATTGTGAGCGAGATCATTTGAGTTTTCAGCCCGA
>NZ_JBJPHS010000020.1:3233-83397 GCF_052939495.1 Phormidesmis sp. 146-12
ACGATCGCATTGTAAGGGCGAACAATTGAGTTTTCAGTCGGAACGATCGCATTGTAAGGGCGAACAATTGAGTTTTCAGTCGGAACGATCGCATTGTGAGTGAGATCATTTGAGTTTTCAGTCGGAACGATCGCATTGTGAGGGCGAACAATTGAGTTTTCAGTCGGAACGATCGCATTGTGAGGGCGAACAATTGAGTTTTCAGTCGAAACGATCGAGCTTTTTGCTCAAATTTTGGAGATGATCTACGTTAACGTCAGTTCGATGAACGCTTCGCTTTTAGATCCAAGAACGCCCCCTAAATCCCCCACGAGTGAGGGACTTTGAACCAGAATTCCTCTAATTGATTTGGTAGCATTCACATATTCTTGAAGGCACTGACTTCGTTCCCGGATTTGCAGGTGAAGAGATTCGTTTAGCGTTCGCAACTCTATTTATCATATCTGCGAGGCGTATACACCCAGGTGTTGTTGTTGCGTTGAATCGTGCGCGTTTTGCTGGAGCCAATCAGGATGACAGTACGCATGTCGGCGAGATCGGGCGTGAATTCTTTGAGAGTGATCGCTCTAACTGCTTGTCCAGGTCTGCCGACATTTCGTGCCAAAACGACGGGCGTGTCGGGCGATCGCTGCTCCTTCAATCGTGCGATCGCTTCCGAAAGTTGCCAGGTGCGCTGACTTGAAATCGGATTATAGAATGCAATTACAAAATCAGCCGTCACAGCAGCGGTAATCCGTTGGGCAATCATCGACCACGGTTTGAGAATGTCAGAGAGCGAAATGGCGCAAAAATCATGTCCGATCGGCGCACCAATCAAAGCCGCCGCCGCTTGCATCGCTGAAATGCCAGGAGACACGCGAAGGTCAATCGTGTTCCACTCAGGTTTTGCTTCGCGATCGAACACTTCAAAGATTGCAGTCGCCATCGCATAAATACCGGGATCGCCAGAGGAAATGACTGCGACCGATCGCCCTTCTGCGGCCAGATCAAGGGCCAGTCGTGCGCGGGATTCTTCTTCGCGGTTGTCAGAGTCGTGGCGTTGTTTGCCGTCTGCGAGAGAGCCGATTAGATTCAAATAAGTGGTGTAGCCGACTAAATCGGTTGCCGCGTGGAGAATTTCTCTGACTTCAGGTGACATCCAATCTGGGCCGCCTGGGCCTGTGCCGACGATCGCTAATTTGCCTTGTGGTCGTCCGATTTGAGTCGCGTCGATAGGGTAGGGAGCGATCGCTAAAGTGAGGAGGGAGGAGGGAGGAGGGAGGAGGGAGGAGGTGGTCTGGGCGAGTGCTTTAGAGAGGCTGATTTGATTTGGTTGGGCGAGCGGGAGGAAGCGAGCGGGAACGTTGAAGAAGTGGGCGATCGCGTGAAGGCAGGGGTTGGCGGCTTGGGTGGTGACTGAGAAAATTCCGGCAAGGGATTCGATCGCCAGATTGGACTCGATGAATCGCTGCTGAATGAGTTTAATCCACTCGTCTGATTCAATATTTGCAGTATCAGAAATAGCGACGGCAACCGTAGCGGAATGGTAGACTAAATGGTTTTGAGAACTGGAGATAGATTGCTCTGTGATTTGAATCGTTAATGCTCCAGAAGGCTCGATCGGTAACGCACTTTGACTCAGCCAGGGAGCCGTTCCTTCTAGCTTGACGGTTGCACCAGATAATAGATCTGACATAAAAGATTTGGCGTGTTCTGGATTCGATAAACGATAGCCAGAAGGCGGATTTTCTAACACTAAACCAAACCGAACTTCTCCCGTTGTGGTAATCGCTGGACGAACGGATAGAGCGTCTGCAATCTTTCGCGCCAGGTCATTCACACCATTCAATCCGCCTAATAAGGGAACGACTGCACTGCCATCTTCGGCGATCGCTAATACGGGCGGTTCGGCACGCTTGTCGGAGAGTAGGGGAGCCAGTGTTCTGATCAAAATTCCGGCGGCACATAGACCCACGATCGGCGTTCCTTGACAAAACAATTCTCGTAGAGTGTCCCCAAACTGGTCAAAGTGAACGTCTACGTCTGTGGTTCGTCCCACTAATCCGTAGAGTTTGGCTCCCGGTAACGCCGTCATTAATTTTCGGGCAACCGGGACACTTTGCTGACCCAAAATCACCACGGCTACGCTGCTTTTTGTCATAGCTGAACGGTACTCGGCACAAGAATCATTGAGAAATAAGGCACGCGATCGGCATCCACTTCATCCAGGGCGACAATCCGCTGTTCGGCCATTGTGGCTCGTTCGATGTAACGCGCTCTGGACATCAATCCTACTCTTTTCAAAACATCCCGAACTTTAGCAAAATGTCTGCTCAATTTAATGATAGCGGCCGCATCAGCATTCACTAACTGAGCTGCTAACACGTCACTCGATAAAGTGGCAGGCAACACGCTAAAAATATCATTGCGATAACTGAGGGGAATCCCGATCGCAGACGCACAAGCCATCGGAGAAGACACACCGGGAACTACTTCCGTTTCATACAAGTGAGCAAAGCGTGTGAACAGATACATGAATGATCCATAGAATAGCGGATCGCCTTCACACAAAACAACGACATCGTGACCTGCGGCTAAATGATCGGCGATCGGTCTCACAGCCTGGTCATAGAGCGGTTTTGCCTCATAGGGGTCGAGGGCGCGGGGAAAGTGAAACGGTACTTCGATCTGGAGATCGTTGAGATAGCCTGCGACAATCGATCGAGCAACACTGGCGTGATTATCTGCGGATTGGTACGCTACGACGGAAGCTGATTTCAGCAAGCGATAGGCCTTGAGCGTCAGCAATTCTGGATCGCCGGGCCCCACGCCAATGCCATAAAGCCGTCCTTTTGAGTTCGTCATACTTCTGCCTCCATTGCCAACGCATTCACGGCTGCGGCTGCCATTGCACTTCCGCCTCGTCGTCCCAAAAGGGTGATAAAAGGAACGCCTCGACTATGGGCCGCCAGGGCTGCTTTTGACTCGGCTGCTCCCACAAATCCGACGGGAAAGCCTAGAATCAAAGCGGGTTTTGGCACTCCTTCGTCTAACATCTCTAGTAATCGAAAAAGTGCAGTAGGAGCATTCCCGATCGCCACGACTGAGCCTTCCAGTTGCGATCGCCAGAGTTCTAAAGCGGCCGCCGAGCGCGTGTTGTTGACTTTTTGCGCCAGCATTGGCACTTGTGGATCGTTGAGTGTGCAAATTATGGAATTGTTAGCGGGAAGTCTGCGTCGTGTCACGCCTTCAGCGACCATGCGGGCATCACAGAGAATGGAGGCTCCTGCTTGAAGGGCAGATCGTCCAGCTTGTACTGCGTCGGCAGAGTAGGCTAAATCTTCTACCAAGTCGGTCATGCCGCAAGCGTGGATCAATCGAACGGCGATCGTCTCAAAATCAGGGGGCAAATTGGCTAAATTGGCTTCCGATCGAATCATGGCAAAAGAGTTTCGATAAATTTCGTTGCCGTCTCGGATGTAGTCGGTCATAAAAGGGAGGAGGGAAGTTGGTTAAAGAGGTTGGTTAAAGAAGTGTTGAAGTTGTGGAAGGGTGTAGCGCTGAGTGAATTCTCGAAAGGAATCTGAATTTTCGCGTTTTAATTGGTAGGTTTTTAACATGTTCTCAATGAGCGGGGAAAGATGTTCAGGTGGAATGTTTGAGTAAAGGATTTGACCGAATTTTGTATGATCTTCAGCGTTGTCTCGAATGTAAATATCATAAACGGCAGCGTTATCGTCGGTTTCTATTCCTAGTAACGTAATGTCACTTTGAGTATGTTGGGCACAGGATTTTTTGCAACCGCTAAAGTGTAAATTAATCGGTCGATCGAGCGTAACTTTTCCTTGCAAATCTTCAACTAACGCGATCGCATCTTGCTTAGTTTCTGTCGCCGAAGACACGCAGCCAGCCTTACCCGAACAGGCGACGATCGCGCCCCAAAAACTTCTTTCTGACCAGTCCAGTCCCAACGCTTTTATCCCTTGCTGGAGTTGGGGAAGCGATTGCTCTCGGATTCCTAGAATCAGCACATTTTGCCAGGGCGTTAAGCGCAGTCCACCTGATCCAAATTGCTTCGATAGGTTAGCTAATCCTTTTAATTGAACTGCTTCTAATCGTCCCAGAGGCAGCACAAGTCCGACATAAAATAGTCCTGGTTGACGTTGAGCGTGAATTCCTAAATGCTGATAGGAAGGGGAAGATTTCTTTAATTTCGCCTCACAATCCTGAAACTTAAACGGCAAGCGCTGTTCTACTTTTTGTAAGTAAGATTCAACCCCAAACTCATGTAGAACGTCTCTCAATCGAGGCTTACGGCGATTAATTAGAGGGGTTAGATCGCAATAGACTTCAGTCAGCGCCAGTAAAGTTGGCAGAACTTGATCAGGTTGAATTGCTACACCCACATCTAGCGGTGAGGTTCCCCGGTCTCCCAAACTGAGGGCGAGATGAAACTGATTTTTAACCGCAGAAAAGGCAATATCGTTGGGTCGATCGCGCACCGAAACCGCTTCACCACCGTCAAAACAAACGCTAAATTTAGCCGACAAAATCGCAAATTCTGGATGAGCAATAATGGTTTGATTCCATTCAGAAACTAAAGGACGTACGTCGATCGCTGCCTGTCGATCGCTGCCCGCAGTCGGACTGCTCATAATGTTGCGAAGGGCATCCACTTCGGCGATCGGAGAAGCCAGTCCAATGGTTTGTAACTGCGTCAATGCCTCTGGCGAAATCTTGCTCTCACGGATTTGCACATTCGCTCGATTGGTCACATCCACAAAGCCGCCACCAAACTGATCTGCGAGATTGGCGATCGCTTCACACTGCTCAACATTGAGAACGCCGCCTGGAATCCGCAAGCGTGACAAAACGCCATCTGCGGCCGATGTGGCATAAAATAACCCTGGACAGGCAGTAGATTGGGACGATATCACTGAAACTCCTTCTCCGTGCGACGCAGAGAATCTCAAACAACATGCCTGATGACATTCCTAAAGTTGGCATTCTGACTTGGGCTTGCCCATTACAGTTGCGGCACAGTATCGGAATCTCACCGAACTTTCCCAACCCTAAACTTCAGTAACTTAGCATGAGAACGGATCGAGAATCCTGCATCCTTAACGTTTTGTCGGATTGATGGCGATGAGTTTGGACTTGGAGAAAAAGTGGCTGTCTGTGGTGGGAATTGGCGAAGACGGGCTGGCTGGATTGTCTGCGATCGCTCGTTCTCTCGTCGATCATGCAGAAATTTTGGTAGGGGGTGATCGACATTTGGCGATGATTTCAGAGAGCGATCAACGGGAGAAGATTGTCTGGGCGACTCCAATTCATCATTCTGTAGAAGAAATCATGCAGCGACGGGGACAGGCGATCTGTGTTTTGGCGAGTGGCGATCCGATGTGCTACGGCATTGGGGTGATGCTGACGCGCAAAATTCCTCTGGCAGAAATGACGATCGTTCCTGCTCCATCGACTTTTAGCCTGGCCTGTTCTCGTCTGGGATGGTCGCTGACTGAAGCTGAAACGCTGAGTCTGTGCAGTCGTCCGCTTGCATTACTGAATGCGTATCTCTATCCCGGTGCAAAGCTGCTAGTCTTGAGCGAAGGCAAACAAACGCCCGCGATCGTCGCCCGTCTACTCTCCGAAAAAGGCTTTGGAAACAGTTCTCTCACCGTTTTAGAGCGTTTGGGCGGCGCGAGAGAACGCATCCTTCAAAGCATCGCTTCCGACTGGAATCAGACCGAATTAGACGACTTGAACGCGATCGCCATTCAATGTGTCGCTGATTCTAAAACCGTTCCGCGCTCTCGAATTCCTGGACTACCGGATCACGCTTACCACCACGACGGACAATTGACCAAGCGAGAAGTTCGGGCGATCACCCTTTCAGCCCTCGCCCCCTTACCTGGCCAGCTTTTATGGGATGTTGGGGCTGGCTGTGGCTCGATCGCCATCGAATGGATGAGAAGTCACCCCCGCTGTCGGGCCATTGCGATCGAACGCTCCCGCACAAACTACATTGCTGACAACGCCAACGCATTAGGAACGCCAAATTTACAGATTTTAGAAGGCACCGCACCCAAAATTCTCACCGACCTTCCTCAACCCGATGCCATCTTTATCGGCGGTGGCGCAACCACAGAAGGACTGATCGAAACCTGCTGGTCAGCCCTGCGATCGGGCGGTCGTCTCGTCGCCAACGTCGTCACCCTCAAAGGCGAACAAAAGCTTTTTGAATGGCACGATCGCGTCGGCGGCGAATTCACCCGCATCTCCATTCAACGAGCAGCCCCGATCGGTCGTTTCCTCGGTTGGAAATCCCTCTCTCCCATCACCCAATGGGTCGCTCGCAAGCCGTGATGAGACAGAGACAGAAGACCAGAGACTAAAGTCCAACGTCTCCTCCCTCCTCACCCCTCACTCCTCACTCCTCATCTCCCATGCCCCGCACAGGTTACACCCTTCCCGTTTTCGCTGTCGCTGCCGCCAAAGCGGCCCTTCTACAGTTATTGAATTCAGACCCACCCTCGATCGTCTCTCTCGATCTATTGCCCGACCTGGCTGAAATTCCAATTTCTCAAGTCGCCAAACTGGATGAAGTCAGCGCGATCGCGATTACCCTCAGTGATCCGGGCGACAATTTGGATTTGACTCGCGACACGCCGATTTGGGCCTGGGTGAGGTTATCAGAACGGGGCAATCAACCTCCACTCATCCTACAGGCGGGCGAGGGATTGGGCAAAACGGCCGCAGGAGATCCCGCAATCTACAGCTATGCGCGACGGTTGTTTGATGCGAATCTATTGGCTCTGATTCCGAGCGATCGTACCCTGACAATTTCCATCATTCTCCCCGAAGGTCGTCAACTCGCGCAGCGTACTTCAAATGAAGCATTTGGCATTCTCGAAGGTTTATCTCTACTCGGAACGAGCGGTATCTCAAAACCATTCTCAGCCGCCGATCATTTAGAAGAATTTCGCGTTTCGCTTCGAGAGAAAGTGCAATCTCACTCCGATTTAATTTTTTGTATTGGCAGTAATGGTTTACAGGTAGCCGATCGCTTGGGGTTGGATGCGGGAGCGATCGTACAAACGGGTAACTGGATCGGTGCTTTGTTAGTCGAAGCCGGACTTCATAAAGCAACTTCGGTTCTACTATTGGGCTATCACGGTAAGCTGATCAAACTTGCAGGCGGCATCTTCAATACATCCAGTCATCTAGCCGACGCAAAACTTGAAATTCTCAGTGCTGCGGTAATTTCGGTAGGGGGTGATCTGGCTGCTGCTCAAGCGGTTCTTGAATGCAAAACGGCCGATGCTGCTCAAAAAAAACTCATGGAATTGAAGCTTTCAGACACAGTTTTTACAACGCTGGCGAGAAAGGTCAGTCAAAAATCAGAATCATACGTGAAAAAATACGCCAATGCGACGATGAACGTTCAGACGATTCTCTTCGATCGTCAAGGGCAAATCGTCGGTCAAGACTGGTGAAATCAGGAACCTGAGTTAGAGAGATCGAGTCATTCCAAGCAAAAGCGTGGAGGATCTGGGCAAATGACTTCTCAATGGCGATATTACCCTGCAATCTGTTTGGGGTCTCTGATAGGGTTGACGGTGCCGATCGCGCTCTTTATTTATCAAATGTCGCCGCTCAGAAATCCTACGCTTGTCCTTAACGGCACCTTGGCTAACCGACTCGACTTGGTGACTGAGAAGCAGTGGTTTCAAGGAGCGACTACTTTAGCAATGCTGATCGCGCTCAATCTGATGATCATGATTTGGCAGCATTTTCAGGATTACGCCCTCAAAAAACGTTGGCATCGTATGATTCGTCTCTTAAGTACGATCGCTTGTTTCCCGATTTGGATCGCACTCTTTAATCTAATTCATCAAGGGTTTGTGATGTATCTGCTCAATCAGAAAATTGTCTAATACCAAATCAACCAACAAATGATACTCATAAAAAATCAGTTAATTAACCGATTTCTATCTCTCAGATTTGAAAAGAACCTATCAGGGAAGCCGTTTCAAAGTCCCCCAAAATGGGGGATTTAGGGGGCGAGGATCTGTATCAGTAACTAGTGGATTTGGTATAAAGCTGGGTGAATGGTCGCTCAAAACTGGCAAAATTAAGAAACCTGAATCAGAACGATCGAGTCACTTCAATCAAAAGTTGGGCCTCTGTTCTGGCGCTACTCACTGATCTGGCAAAAACCTGAATTACTTGCTGACATGGAACTGCAAGCACATTGCTAATGCTCAAATGCAAAGAAAGTTAGCAGAGATCAGCTTAGATTTTGGCTACGAGTTACCGATTCTTTGTACACCCTATGAACTGCTTGGAGATTGATTATGTTTCACGATGAGATTGTCGAAGAGATTCACAGAATTCGTGAGGAGTACTCTCGTTCGTTCAATCATGATTTGAAAGCCATTTTTGCTGACCTGCAAAATCAGCAAGCGGAAAGCGGACAAGGGTGAGGGTGAAATTTCGGAGTTATTTAATCCACGATCCTTAGCCCTTACACCAAATTGATCTTTGAGGGCTACAGATCTGGGAGAGCAACCTAAATCCCCCACTTGTGGGGTCTGCCGTGTGCACACACGTCGATCGATCTGTCATTGCTGAGATCCTTCGCCCCCTAAATCCCCCAAAAATGGGGGACTTTGAGCCGTCGTCCTGGCTTTGAACTTTGGAAATCTTTCCTTTGTCAAAGTCCCCCAGTCTGGGGGATTTAGGGGGCTGAAGCCGCCTGAAACGAAGCGACAACGACTTGTGTGTACACGGTAGATTTGTGGGGTAGGGTTGACTCATTCTAGCCAAAGGGAAAGCCGGGCAACGCCTCCAACCTCCCTGTCACCCCGGTCAAGGTTTCTGTTGCAAAGTTCCTTATACCAAGTTGAAAATAAGCTGCCACCAATTGATCAGTCAAACTTAGTCAAAGTCCCCAGAATGGAGGATTGGGGCGAGGATCTGTAGCAAGGAACCGTTGATTTGGTGTCGCTGCTGTGAAATTTAGGGAGCCGCCCGGATGATCAACACGGCGAAAGATTGGGTCGAATTTAGGCCCAAAAAAAGCCCCCTGTGAGAGGAGGCCTTGTTGTGAGGTTAACCGTGAGCCAAATTTAGCGGACTGCTATTGCGCCTGCGATGGCTGAGGCGGCAACGGACACGATCGCAGTTCCAAAGAGCCACCAGGCAGCCGTTTCAGCCGCTTTTCGGGTTTCTTCCGCTTGCTTTTTCGCTTGGCGCTTGACCGCTTCTAGACGGCGTTGGGCTTCTTCTTGAATGCGCTCCGCTCGTCTGAGAACATTGCTGCGTGCGCCTTCGATTTGATCAATCACTTTGTTGGCTTGTGCTTCAGAGATGTCTTCACGAGAACTGAGGACGGCAACTAAAGTGTCTCGATCGAAGTGAGAAAGCCGATCTCTCAACGCATCAAAGCCCGCCTGGGGATCATTAAACAAAGTCCGCACATCGGTACGAATGCCTTCGTAGTTGAGTTCGGGGCGATCGAGCGAATTCAGATAATCGCGAATTTTGGCAAAGATGCCGTCGATCACAGACTGAATCCGATCTTGAATCTGCTGCACCTGGGCAACAAACTGTTCTCGCACCGAAAGCACTTGATCGACCACGCGATTGGCTTCTTCTTCGGTCATATCCTGACGTTGAGCCAACAGCGCGACGATCGTACTGCGGTCTACATGAGAAAGGCGATCGCCCAGACTTCCCAATCCAGCGCGCGGATCTCTCAGCAACAGTTGCAGGTCGCGCTTGATGCCTTCGGGGTTGAGTTCTTCTTTGTCAGTGTTGATCAGGTAGCCTTCGATCGTGGATTGGAAGTCCTGAACTCGTTGCTGAGTGCGAGAAGCCAATCTCCGCGGCGATCGAGCAATTTTGCGAATCGAGGCTTGCACCTGGTCGATCGTTTGGTTAACCTGCTCCTCAGAAAGATCCTGTCTCTGGCTGAGAAGTTTGACCAAAGCATCGCGATCGAGATGAGACAATCTGGATCTGAGGGCGTAGCTTCCCGCTTTGGGATCATGCAAGAGAGTTGTGAGGTCGCGCTGAATGCCATCGGGATCAAGGGCTTGCACATTGGTACGACGCAGATAATCCGCGATCGCAGTGGTCACCTGATCAACTTGCTCTTTGGCTTTACCAGCAGCGATCTGAGGTGCATGAAGCACCGTGTTGCGGACATCTTCTAATTGGCTGACAATGCGATCGGCTTCTTCGGGGGTCATATCTGGGCGCTGGGCCAACAGTTGAACCAAAGTGTCTCGATCGAACTGACTCAACCGACCTCGCAGTGCAGACGTGCCCGCTTGCGGATCATCCAACAGCAGACGAAAATCGCGCTTGATCCCATCGGGGCTGAGTTCTGATTTGTGGGTGTTGCGGAGGTAAGATTCGACCCGCACCCGTAGAGCTTCTGCTTCAGATTTGACGCGATCTTGAGCCGCTTGAGCGCTTCCAAGAACTTTGTCTCGCGTATTCTCAAACTGACTGACCACCCGATCGGCTTCCTCTTGGGTCATATCGGGACGTTGGGCCAAAATTTGCACCAGGGTGTCTCGATCGAATTGACTCAGCCGACCTTTGAGCGCATCGTATCCCGCTTCGGGGTCATCCAACAGCAGAGACAAATCGCGCTGAATGCCTTCGGGGTTTAGCTCGCTCTTGTGGGTGGAGCGCAAATAGTTCTCGACTCGGCTCCGCACATCTTGAGACTGTTCTTGACCTTCAGCAGCGTGAACAGAACTGAGTGTGGTAGCTCGAATCGTTTCTAACTGGTCGGCAATTTCGGCAACTCGTGCAGGAGACAGATCGCCCCGTTGAGTCAGCAGGTTTACAAAGTCACTGCGGTTGAGTTGCTCTAATTGACGGCGCACGGCTCCAGGGTCGGCTTCCGGGTCAAAGAGAACGTCGCGAAACTCAGTTTCTAAAGTGGCGCGATTGAGATGCCAGGAGTAAGTGTTGAGCAAATAATTTTCGACATCTGCCTGAATCGGATTGAATCCAGGGGCTTTGTCTGCCACTTGCCCTGCGATCTGTTTGGCACCCCCAGCAACCTTATCCTTGGCGGTTCTAAGCTGTCCCAAAATCTTTTCGACATCCAGATCAGATAGGTCGGTGCGTCCCATGACCGTGCCCATCAGCGTCGAGAAGCCAAACTGCATCGCGCGATCGACTAATCCCTGTTCCTTTTGTGGCTGTTGTCCCATCTGACCAATCGTAGACATTGCGTTCGACATGGCATTCATTTGAGCGCCCTGGGTCGATTGCAGCATTTGTCCTTGACGACGAACTTCCTCGGTCAGTTGATCGAGTCTGCGGTTTAACTCATCTGAATTCACAGCACCCGGCTGGACGGTCTTCAGATACTCCATCAATTCAGCCGTCGGATCTTTGCGCTGTTGATAGCGATCGAGCGTCTGATGCCAAACCGATTCCAACTGATCGATCAAGCCTTTCGCATCTTTTTTAGACAGATCCGTGCGGCTGCTCACCAGATTCACAAAGGTATTGCGATCGATGTGCCGCAGCCGATCCAACACTTCTGTAGACGACCCACCGCCGACGATCGACTGCAATTCTGGATCGTTGACCAGCTTCTCAAACTGTCCGCGAATGTTGCTCATATCCAACTGAGGCGGACGCAGTTTTTCTAGATATTCTTCGACCGATTCGCGCAAACTCATGGGGTCAAGACCCGATCCCAACTCTCGCCGAATCGCTGCCGCCGCCGCTTCTGCGGTAGAAACGACTTGATTATTAACCGCTTTGGCTCCGATCGCTGCCGTGGCCGTTCCGACGATCGACTGAAAGCCAGAGGTCGCCGTGTTGACAACCGAGCCGATCAGCGATCCCACCGTCGAAGAACTCACCCACACCAGCAGCGTAAAGTAAGCGCCCCAAATGACAACACCGAGAATCGCACCCAAGCCAGCACTCGGCACCAGACTGAGTTTGACCGCTAAAAGACACGCGACAAAGAGCGCGATCGTCACCGTGATCAACGTCCAGATACCGACTGCAAATCCAATTTTACGAATCGTGCCACCAGCACTTCCTGACTCATGATCGTGATGGTCATCATCATCAGACGATCGACCCAGATAGGTAATACCTGCTGCAACTGAGAGATTCGTTAATAAGATTTGGAATGCGAATGCTAGTAAGACTCCTGCAATGATGGCGACAATAAATCTTGGCTCTGATCCCAAGACTGTCTGCCCAGGAGAAGTCACTGTTGGATCGACGGGAACCTGTATCAGCCATGCATGACTGAGTTCCCAAGTAATTTTTGAAAGTTGAAACATAGAAATTTCCTCGTCATTGCCAAACCCACGCAATCAGAACGATCGCGCCAGCAGGACTCTGTATTTTGAACAACGCTTAGAGATAGAATCGTCGAGCCGATAGGTAGACAACATCCTTCGCAAGTCTGAAGCAATAACCGTCGAAAGGATGATTTGGCTTGAATTTCAAGATTTTAGACTCAGGCACTGCGTCATAAGAAGGAGGCTAACTCAAATATTTTCTAAGGGTTTTTTGAGCTTCAAAGAACGGCTGAAAAGTCTGCTAGACCTCATGCATTAATCAGACGGGATGGACAAGTTCATCGCTAAGCAAGTCTGCAATCAGGATGGCAGCGTAGCCCAAACCATTTCGTCGTTTTCACGCTCTCAGCCGCTAGACTGTGGTGTTGCTTCTCCGTTTTTTCCCATTTAAGTTGACTCAGATCTATGGATTCGATGCCTGTCATCAATGAGCAATCAACAGACTTAGCGCTTTTTTTGGCGATTCAAGCACAGCAGGTCAAAGCCCTGGATTTCCTGTACGATCGCTATGGCAGACTTGTCTACAGCACGGCAGTTCAGATCCTCAATAACGTCGAAGAAGCCGAAGAAGTGACTCAAGAAACGTTTCTTCGCCTCTGGCAGTGCAGTGAAATCTATCAGCCAACTAGAGGGTCGCTCAGTGGCTTTCTGATCATGATGGCCCGATCGAGATCTCTGGATCGAGTGCGATCGCGCAAATCTATCCAACAAAAACTTCAGCGAATCCAAACCTTCTCAGAGTGCGTATTAGACTATAACCCGCCTCTAGAGTTTGTTACAGTGCAAGAACGGTCTAACCTGGTACATGAAGCGCTCAAACAGCTCTCACCCGCCGACAGAGAACTGCTAGAAGCAGCTTATTATCACGGACTAAGCCAGTCAGAGATTGCAAAGCGAGACGGCATTCCGCTTGGTACGGTCAAATCGCGCACTCGTCAGGCACTCAAAAAGCTTCGCGCTGCACTCGACCACCTCGTTTAATCGTTCATATCCCACTCTGATTGCCATGACTCGCCCTACCGATGACTCCAACCAGACTGATTTAGTGGCAGGCTATATTCTTGACGATTTGAGTCCTGAAGAAGTTGCTCGCCTAAATCAGGCATTAGCCGAAGCGCCAGATCTCTGTGAGGAGATCGCATCATTTGGAGAGGCGTTTTCTTTGCTTCCCTACGGTATGCCGATCGCAGAACCCTCTGCCAGCCTCAAAGACAAAATTATCAGCGCCGCAAGTCAATCGATCGTGGGCACAAGTCCAGAATCTTCCCATTCCAACGTGGTGTCCGTCGCCTCACCTCGTCGCCGCAGTTGGAAACGGTGGATACCCGCAATCAGCACTAGTATTGCAGCCGTCGCAGTCACAGCGCTCGGTTTGCACCAAATTCAGCTTGATCGACAGTCTCAGCAGACGATCGCCCTTCAGCAACAGCTTGAAGCCACAAATACTGAGCTAAACCGTCTTCGGAATGAACTTCAAGCCAATCAGTCTACGATCGCGCGTCTCAGTGAACCGAATACTCAGGTGTATTCTTTGGTCAGCGCAACGCCAAACCCCAAAAACAGCCCTCCTGCAACGGCTCGACTGTTGGCGACACCGGGCGATGTTAGTGTTACGCTCGTCGCTCAAGACCTACCCAAGTTACCAAACGATCAGATCTATCGGCTTTGGGCGGTTGCCAAGCCTTCAGCCGCTCCGATGTACTGCGGACAGTTTCGCCAAGATGACAGCGGTACGGCACAGTGGGCGGCCCCAAATGTTGCCTGTACCAAGAACCCTTTCAAGCTGCTGATCACGCTGGATGCTCCGACCGATCCAATTACCTCGGCCGGCCCATTAGTGATGCGAAGCTCTACTTAAGCAGCATTAAACCTTTCCATAATTCAGGTTTTACGGCTTTGGAATCTGATTTCTAGAGCTGAATTTGTCATGCTCGAAAAAAGTAGTCATCCGATCGCAATCTCACTTCGTATCCCTATCAAGAGGCAAACAGAAGCGTTGTTCCTCTGGGGCATCTAATTTCTACTACTAGGTTGACCACGCTCGAAAAAAGAGTCATCCGATCGCAATTTCGCTTCGTATGCTCATCCAGAACCAAACTTGAGCTTTTGTCGAACCACGTCCTCTCTCAACTTACCTACCCTTTTGGAGATTTTTACTGCCATGAAACTCACTTTTTTGTCTAAATCGGTTTGCACGATCGGCGTGATGGTTTTACTCTCTGTGATTGTGGGCACGGCAGCCGAGGCCAATACTTGTTCCAACGCGGCGGGCAAGAAAACGGCAACGACTCCCGTAGCGACACAACCCAATCGAGCAGGGACGATCGTTGAGATTGCAGCGGGTAATCCTTCTTTTTCAACACTCGTGACGGCAGTGCAAGCAGCGGGACTCGCTGAAACGCTCTCTGGTAACGGCCCGTTCACGGTCTTTGCACCCACCAATGAAGCGTTTGCCGCTTTGCCAAAAGGCACCCTGGAGAAGCTACTTCAGCCAGAAAATCGCGATTTGTTGCGGAAGGTGTTGACTTACCACGTCGTTTCGGGCGATCTGATGGCGAGGAATTTGCGCTCAGGTCGAGTGGCAACGGTGGAAGGCAGTCCTGTTGCAGTCCAGGTGCGGCATAGCAGTGTCAGAGTCAACAATGCCAATGTTGTGAAAGCTGATATTGATGCGAAGAATGGCGTGGTTCATGTCATCGATCGCGTGCTTCTACCGCCTGGTCTATAGTTCTTGCTTGGGGGAGTCCGATGACGGGGCTGAGTTGCATTACAGCTTTCTCAGTCGATCGGATTGTATGAAAAAATCAATTCGATCGCTCCCCCTAATAAGTGCAAACCAAGACACTTCTATCAAACAACGCCCTCCCTCAGCTCACATAACCTTTTGCAGAATTTTTGCTGCTATGAAACTCACGTCTTTCACTTTTATGCGTCATTTATGTTTGACTGGTTCGACTCGGTTATTGAATACTTTATCGATTTTGACCCTGATCTTGACGATCGCTCCCACTGTTCAAGCGGCTCCCCGATCGATGCAAACTCAGGCAATGCAAGATCAATCAGTCTGCTTTATTCAGCTTCCGGGCAAAGCCACGACTAACCTCAACAAACTTTGCGGCCTTGGCTTTGAGCGCAACCCGACCAATCAGAGCAACATAATCAATATCGACATTGATGTCGATCGAGACGGCGTATCAGATCAGCTACTAGAGGCAACTCTGCAAACCCAGAATTTTATCGAAGCAGAAACTAAGCGATTGCAAGCCAATCAGGGTAGTAATGAGCAAGCCGATCAAATCGTCTATGAGGCTTATAGTGCGGCCGCGAGAAACGCCAATCTTCAGCTTGAAGCGCGACTGCCCTTTTCGGATCAGGTAAAGCAGGCTCTCGCCAAGATGCGGCAAATCGACGAGAAGGTTAGTAAATACGACAATCGCCCCTTAAATGCAAGAGAACAACAAGAGGTAGAACTTCTAGTTGCTAGAAATCGAGAAATCAGCCAATCGATCGACCAAGACCCTACTCTCTTGAAGGTAAATGAGGCTCAGAGTAAGGTTTACGCAGAGATCGATCGGCGGCGAGTCGCTAAATTGGCAGGCTGATTTCGTTGCACCTACAGCGATTCAACCCCTGGTTTTTCTAGTTCTCAGCAACTAACCCAAGCTAAAAAATTGAGCTTTGACTAGCGGAAAGACTAGCCCAACCTAGAGCTAATTCTAGCAAGGAAGGTTGCGGAAATCTGCCGTCTTTTCTTGTGGAAGCTCGTGTTTCCCAAAGAATACCGGAAGCACAAGCTTCCTGATTAGCATTACCAAATTCCAGCTTGGTAGCGAGGCGAACAACCCAACCTCAGCGTTGTTCTTGCACCAATGAGCTAGTTCAAATCAAGACGTTTGCATCCAGCAATGTTCTCTCTCAACTCACTCAATCTTTTGAAGATTTCTACTACGATGAAACGTGCACTTTGGTCTAAATCGCTTCGCACCCTCAGTTTGATGACGATGCTCTCAGTTGTCGTTGGCTCAATAGTGCAACAGTCTGCTCAAGCTCAAAACCGAACTCAACCCAAAGCTTCTGTAGATTGCAATCCTCAGTTTAGAAATGGCTTCTTCTATGACTTCCAAGACATCAAGTTCACTCCCAAGCAAGAGGCAACCTATCGCAAAATTCAAGCCAAAGGGAAAAAAGAGGCTATGGAGTTCATGAAAAATGTGCAAACAGAACCTATGCCTGATTCACCTGTTGATTTTGCGATGAAGGGAGTCAGCGATAAGGACGAACCAGAAATCACCGCTGCCCGCGATAAGATCGGACGAGAAATCATCAATGCCCAGACTGCCCTGCGCCGCGGGAACTTACCGCCCAAAGAGCAACTGAGAGTGCTAACCGAGAAGTATGGTCAGTACGCAACATTTTTCCAGGCATCAAGACTAAGATTTACTCCAGAACAAATCGCGGACAGAGAGAAGAGGCAGCGTGACTTTGAAGCTCAGATGATGTCCATCTTCACGCCTCAGCAGCAGAAGGTCTATCGAGCAAACTTAGTGATCAAGCGTCAGATTGAAGCTTGTGACACTAGACAAGTCAGATGGTTAGACTGCTCTGCGTCTTCATCTGATGAATGTTTAGGGTTGAAACGGAAAGTGTGGTAGTGGTCACCGACTCGGTGTCGAGCATCAATAATATTGATCTTGTTGCGAAAGCACGACCTAACAACAGGCCGGAGCGGACGGACCTTCCTCAAATAGCGCCGCAGGGTGGGACGACATCGAAGCAGAGAGATTTTTACATGTTCCAACCAGTCGCTTTCAGCATAGAAACCTAGCCACCAATCTGTGACATGGTGCGGCTGTAAGTTCCTGATGATCCCGATTCTCGCTGTTTGTAATTGATCTCTGGTTTGAGCATTAACAATTCGCTGACTTGCTCTCGTAGCGTCGAGGTCGGAACACCCGATCGCAGTGCCGTTCTCAAGTCAATTTGTCCTGTCTCATTGAGCAAACAGGGACGCAGCCAGCCATCCGCCGAGAGTCGCATTCGATTGCAGCGATCGCAAAAGCATTCTGACATTTGACTAATGAATCCCAACGTTCCTTTTGCGCCAGGAATCTGAAACACATCTGCGGGGCCATTTCCTTTCACCTGTCCTTCGGTGAGTCCCCAGCGTTCGCGAATCTGTTGTCGGAGTGTTTCTGAGCTAATCCAGCCACTATTGTTAAACAGTGCATCGTTGCCGATCGGCATGAATTCAATAAATCGGACGTGCCATTCGCGATCGAGACTCAAGGCAGCAAGTTCTAGAATCTCATGGTCATTCACGCCAGGAATCACAACCACGTTTAACTTAAGGGGACTGAACCCCACCTGATGCGCTTTTTGAATGCCATTCCAGACTTGTTGCCAGCGCGATCGACCTCGATTTCCTACGATTTTGTCAAAGGTTTCAGGCTCCAACGAGTCGAGACTAATGTTGATTCGCCGCAAGCCTGCATCATACAAATCCTGAGCCAGATCCGCCAACAAAAACGCATTCGTCGTCATCGATAAATCTTGCGTCTGAGGAAAGTGAGCGATCGCTCTAACAATCTCGACCACCCCCGGCCGGATCAGCGGCTCTCCACCTGTCAGCCGAAATCGAGTAAAGCCAACGGGAATAAAGACCTCTTGTAACAGCGTCGTCAACTCTGCTTGAGTCAGTAAATTTTGCTGCAAAACATAGGCGATCTCTTCTCCTTCCGGCATACAGTACTGACACCGAAAATTGCAGCGATCGACCAAACTGATGCGAAGATAATCTACTTGGTTCATGCCTCCATTGTGTATGATCTGAGCCAATGCTTCAATTAAGAGGCTTTGATTTGACCTGGTTCGATCGAGTTTTTTGCTTCGTTGTTCCCGGCTTCTGCCCCCCAACCCCTCAATATTGGGAGACTTCATTGAACTGACGTTATCCAGAGGTTTGTGAATCCGCGCAGATTTTGTTCTCATCGCTGCGGTTTGAACCGCCGAGCGAAAAGTTTTGTCAGGCAACCAAGTCCTGTGACTTATTAAAAGGGAGCCACATTTTCAGCATTTGTCGGATGGAATGCTGACGATCTTCTTGGACAAATACGAGCGGCAATAGTGCCACCAATCGCACGACGCTCGACAGCGCAAACAATCCGGGTAAGCCGCCGTAGTCTGCCAACTCTGCCAAAAAGCCACCCGCCGTTGTGCCCAGTGCCCCACTCACCCCCGCGATCGCCGCCGCCACCGCAAAATAAACCGACTGATTTTTGACAGGCGCAATGCCCAATTGAATGTTGTTGTTGCAAAGGTCGATCGCCGCCCAGGTGCCTCCCGCCAACACATGCAGCAAGGGCAACCACAGCCAAACTGACAGCGTATCCGTCCCGGTGCCCAGCCACAACAAAGGAGTGACCGCCACCAAAATTCCGACTAATAACAACAGCGATCGGTTGCCAAAGCGATCAGCCAGCTTGCCCCAAAACAGCAGCATCACCAAATTTGCGCCCGCCGTTAAACTGTTGTAAATTGTCACACAACTCACATCCAGACCCAAATCATCAAGCATGTAAAGGTTGAAAAAAGGTGCGCTCAAGTTAACGGCAAACATCCAAACGCTGAAGTAAATCAGAAATTTAAGGAAGTTGCGATCGCCCAACAAGCGACTAACTAATCCAAAGGGTTGATCAGTCTGAGAAGATTCCGGAGAAGCTTCAACTTGCGCCAACTCAGAAGTGCTTGCATCAGAAGTGTTTACCAAGGAACGATCGTCTAGTATCGGAGATACTGTCTGTTCTACAGGTTGTTCTATAGGTTGTTCTACAGATTGTTCTACAGGTGTCTTATCCAGCGTTCCTAGAATTCCTCTTTGTTCCTGTGGGTTGACATCTGTCATCAGCCATTGATAGCCAAGACTAACCAATCCAAAAATAATGCCCAAAAGGAGCACGATTCCATAGCCCTCGATCGCTCCTCTCGGATAGTGAGACACCATCAAACCCGCCAACGGGACGCAGACCAGACTGGTCAAATTTGCAGCACTATTGCGAAGGCTAAAATACCGTCCCCGCAGTCTTCTTGGCACCAGCGCCGCCAACCAGCTCAGCCACGAGGCACCCCCCAAAGCGCCCAAAAAATTCGTCAAAAAGACGATCGTCAATGTCCACAACACCAGCGAATGAGACGCTACCTGCTGCCACGAGGCGATCCCAATCACCGCGACCAGCAATAACCAGATCAGACGGGCAGGCACATAGATCCAAAAGCAATAATTGTGACGACTGGTGGTGCGATCGCCCAAATAAGCTCCCAACGGCTGAATCAAATTTGCCAACATGGGGATCGATGCCGACAGTCCAATTTCTACGGGACTCGCGTGCAACTCTACCAAAAAGTTACTCAACAACACGCCGCCCGTAATGTTAGAAAAAACCGTCGCAAACACCCCATCCAGCGTCGAGGCTCTCAAACTTTTGCGAATTGCGTCCTTATGGATCTTAGTCTCAGGTGCAGCGGCGATCGGAAAGACGGGTTCAGTTCCCGTGATCGATTCGGGCGATTCTGTTGAAAAAGGATTGACGGTTGCGATCGTTCCCGAATTCACTAAATCCACTGCTGACCTCTGCACTCTGAAACCAAGGGCTTATCAACTTGCGACATTCAAAAAGTCTATCGCACTCGTCTGATCAAGGTTAAGCAATTCTGAAGATGCAGCGACTCCCCTTTAGAACGATTTCTGCTGATCGCTTTGGGAGAAACCTTTTCAGGCTCAAGTCTTCAAAAATTTTCCAGATGTCAGCAACTTTTAAACAATGGACGGTATTAGAGAACACTATTTGGCGTTGCTGAATCATGGGATGAATTGCCCCAATGCGAAGGGGAGCCAAATGTTCAAAGTCCCCCAGAATGGGGGATTTAGGGGGCGAAAAGCTTGACGCTTCTCACAGATTCATCCCTCCAATCAGCAATGCCCTATTTTTGAGGTGATAGTTGAACGAGTGTTTCCATCTTTCGCTGTCAGCCCACTACCTCATTTTCTCTTACCAACCCTTTAATACAGGTTCTCTCAACAACTCACGCTTGGTTTTGGTGTTGGTGACGGTGAGAAAGTTTCCTTTGGGCGTTTTGGCCAGAATGTAGACAAACTCTTTGTTAACGGCTTGAAAATAATTGCCTCGACGATCGTAATCTCTGAGCGGTAGCCGAATGCTCTTGCGGTCTTTTTTGCTAACGCCCACATAGGTATAAGGCGTGTCACCACTGCCACAAATACTCACCCAAAAGTTTTTAGTTTCAGCCGTGATAAACAGGCTCTCTTCCTTTTTGCAGTAGTTCTGCGTTGTTTGAGCGAGTAGGCGATCGTTAGGTTGGGGTTGTGAGTTAGAAATCGTCTGTGCGGCTTGAAGAGGCGCGGCTCCCATTAGAGAAGCCAAGCCCACTAGCACTACCTGCACACTGAGGGAGAGATTGAGAAATCTATATCGAATCATAGGTTTGACACCGAATGCTGACTGTATAGAAGTTTACTCTATACTGAAAGTTCTTATCAAAATTCTTCTCAAATAGGTTGATGACATGTAGAGCGTTTAATGTTGCGCCAAATTGATCTTTGAGTGCTACAGATCTTAGAGAGCAACCTAAATCCCCCACTTGTACGGGACTTCAAGCCAAAGCAGTCTCGGATTCTCAAAGTCCTCCAGAATGAGGGATGTAGGGGGCGAAGGATCTGTAGCATTCACAAATTGATTGGGTATTAAGTAGCGCTGGTTTAAAGACTACACGTTCTGATGTCTCATGTTCACTAGATTGTCTAAAGTCTAAACACTAATAGAACGATCTACAAAAGTATCTCTAGTGCTCTTGCAGCAACTCTAAAATTTTTTCAAACTGATACTGACTGGCTAACTCTCGGATTGTTTCTGCCTCAAATGCTTGCTCAGAGGGAATTTGATACAGCAGTTGCAAAATCAGGTCATCGTCACAGCGACTTGCCGCTTGATACAGTTGCTCCACCAAGGTCAATGGCAACATCGTCGGATCAAATGATTTTGAGGATTGAGCGTTCCTTGAAGTTTGAGACTGAGATAAGTGGTTTTGATCGTCGGCGTAGAAGTATCGCACTCCCAAAATTTGAGCGATCGCATCATACAGATCATTGACTCGGAGTGGCTTACTGAGAAACGCATCACACCCGGCAGCAAAGGCTTTGGAGCGATCGCTTTCTGAGATGCTGGCTGACAATACAATGATTTTGGGTTTTATGTCTGACTGAGCCTGTCGAATCTGCTGCGTCGCGACGAGTCCATCCATTTGCGGCATCCACAAATCCATCAAAATCAAATGAGGTTGCCACTGTTGCCATACGAGCAGTGCTTCTCGGCCGTTTCCCGCTTCTTGAAGCAAAAAGCCCAATGGATCTAGCCAGTAAGACAACAGCTTGCGATTGTCAGATTGGTCATCTACGAGCAAGACGCGATAAGTGGGCTGATTGGGTGCTAGACCCAGAACCTGGAGACTGGGATAGTGAAGGGACGATCGACCTGGTATCGGTGGGCCCATCGCTTGACGAACCGGAAGGTCGATCGTAAATAGAGTCCCCTGACCTAACTGACTTTTGACTGAGAGAGTGCCCCCCATCAATTCGACAAATTTGCGACTGATGGTTAGCCCCAGTCCTGTCCCTTCGCTGTCCCTTTTCCCGGCGCTGGTTTGCCCAAAGGCTTCAAAGATTTTGTCGAGATCCTCTGGAGCAATTCCGATTCCAGTGTCTTCGACTTCAACATGCAGCCTGTCGAGGGTTGAGTCGATGCTGTGCCATCTAACTCGCAAGATCACCCGTCCAGTTTCAGTAAACTTAATGGCGTTGCCCACCAGATTGAGCAGGACTTGACGCAGTTTTTTAGCATCTGTAAAGATGTTAGCCGGAACGTTAGCCGCTTCGACTTGAAACTGTAACCCTTTGACCTCAGCCCTGCGCTGAAGCATTTCTTCTACTGTTGTCAAAAGTGAAATCAAATCGATGTTTGTTTCGACCAATTCGACTTGTCCTGCTTCAATTTTGGAGAGATCTAGAATGTTGTTAATCAGTTCTAGTAAGTGTTCGCCGCTGCGATTAATAATCTGAAGACTTCTTTGTTGAGTGAGTGTAGTTTCAGGCGTATCACATAGCAGTTGAGCAAAGCCTAAAATTGCGTTTAAGGGCGTTCGTAATTCGTGGCTCATGTTGGTGAGAAAGGTACTCTTGGCCAGGTTTGCTGTTTCGGCCGCTTCTTTGGCGCGGGCCAGTTGAGCATTGGTTTTGGCTAACTCCGCCGTGCGTTCTGCAACCTGAGCTTTGAGGGTGCGATTGTAGGCAGAGAGTAGGGCTTCTGCTTGTTTGCGATCGGCAATATTTTGAAAACACACGATCGCGGCACAAACGTTTCCCGCTGCATCCAAAATCGGGCTGGCTTTGACTTCTAAAGGAATCACCGCACCATCTCGGCGGATTTCCATATCCTCAATCGTGATATTTTCGCCCTGAAGCGCTCGAAAAGCGGGTAGCTGCTCTACGGGATAAAACTGCTGCGTTCCTGCTTGAAAAACACCACACAAATGATTCCACTGCTCGATCGTCGCCCCCTCGACAAACCTTTGACTAAGTAGCTGTTGGGCTGACTGATTTAGATAGGTGACCATCTGGTTGGCATCCACCACAGCAATCCCAATTGGAATCGTTTCGAGAACGCTGGCGAGTCGCTGCTCACTGTCTTGCAACGCTCGAAAGGAAGCCTGAATCTGCGTAGACATCTGGTTAAAAGAAGCCGCGAGTGACCCCAATTCGTCTGAGCGATCGAGGTGAATGGGTTGGTCAAATTGCCCAGTTGCGATGTTTTTGGCGGCAAAATCAAGCTGTGAGATTGGATGGGTGATCCAGCGGGCGGTAGCGGTTCCGGTGATGGTGGCGATAAAAAAAGCGATCGTGCAGAGTGCAATCGTGCGGCGTGTGTTGTCATGAATCTGCTGCATAAAGTCGGCTTCAGGAATCACCATCACGGTCAGCCAGTCAATGCCTGATTGATTTTTGAGCGGGGCAACATAGACGAGTTGCCGCTGACCGTTTTCTGTAAACTCAAAGCGTTGAGGCTGCTGAATCGTGTCTAACTGGGTCACTTGAAGAGCGTGCATCAATGCCGTCGCGGTCGCCCGAATCAAAGGCACACTGCTCTCGGTGGCTAGACGCTGACCAGGCTTGCCCCCACTGACTGTAAAAGGACTTTCGCTCGTCGAAGACGAAACCAATCGTCCCGATCGCTCCATGATGAAGACTTTACCCGTCGGACTCACATTCAATTTGGTCAAATATCGCTGAATGTTTTGTAGCGCAAAGTCTAGTCCTACAACGCCCTTGAGTCGGGATTGGCGATCGTAAACGGGCTGACTGACGGCAATAAAGATCGTCCCCGTCGTAAATCCTGGATAAATCTTGCTCCAGGTTAGCTGGTTGGCTTGTTTTGCAGACCGATACCAGGGACGAAGCCGAGGATCATACTTTCCGGCGGGGTCTGTTTTGAGTCTTTGAGTCCGCTTGCCCGTTGCATCAACTCCGTAATAGGTGCTTTGAAAGTTAGTCGATCGATTCACCACATTGATCCGCAGTTTGTCGTCGGGTGTCCGTCGATTGATGCCCAAAAAAGTCCCGTCTTCTGCGCCCAGCGAAATCCAGCTAATGGTGTCAAACTTTTGAATCTGTTGCCAGAGTAGGCGATCGTTTACTGGGTTAGCGACCGTCAAATCCCACTTAATTTCTCCTCGATTGACAGCATCCACTGTGATTTGATTCATCAACTCTGCTTTTGAGAGAAAGCCTGTCAGATAGAGATGAATGCGATCAACAATTTCTTCTTGAAGTTTATTAACCAAAGTCTGGACGGTTTGCTGTCCGTTTTGAAAAGACAAATAGCCCACAAGTCCAACCGCTGCCACGATTTGCAGGACAAAGGGAATTGTAAAAACAAACAGCAACGGAACTTTCTTAAATGATTTTCGAGAAGGCGCTGACTGAGGCATCGAATTCAACATTGCAGCGAAAAATGGCAACCTGATTTTAGCTTATGTAAAAGTTATGTAAAAACTTGAAGTATCGATAATTACCTGAATCATCAATACAAAAGAGACAAAAATCAGAGACATTAAACAGTCTTTCACTTCAATGTTTTGCGCTATCCCCACCCTCCCAATTCTGGAGAACTCAGCTTCATCCCTTCCTCTGACTGTCAAAGTTTTGCTGCCATTTTTGTCGCTGCTCAGAAGTCAACGTGGCCGCGATCGAGTCAATGTAAGTCTTTAAAGGAACTGCTAACGAGTCTTGAAGCTGTTTGGCATCGTTTTTTTGTAGCTGACCCGCCAGTTCTGGCTTTGACTGAAGGATTTTGGTGGCATCTTGCTGCATTTTTTGGCGAGCCTGTCTAATCTGTGCCTGTTGGTCTGATGTGAGTTTGATGCCCTGCAATTCAGCCGAAAGGGTACGATCGACCTCTCCCAAAGCCGCCTCGATCGCACCGTTTACGCCTTGCTGGGCGTTGGTTTTGAGCGCGTCTACGATCGTTTGCTGAAGTTGGGCCCGTTGCTCATCGAGCTTTTGTTGAATGAATTTGCCGATCGCCGTTTTCGAGTTTTCTACAGCGCTATTTACCCCTTTTGAAAGTTCGGAGGTGAGCCGCCCGGCGGTAGAGTTTGCGAGTTGGTCAGCAACTTCGGCTTGGCGTTCGTCGAGTCGTCTGGGTCGTCTTTCGGAGGTGGGCTGAGACGCTTGAGAGGGGGCAGGCGTTGGGGACTGCGCGGACGTTGGGGCAAGCTGCACTCGGTTGAGCGACTGACTAACCGCAAGCACCATACCTGCAATGCCTGCTAGAGAAATGGCGATCGCCATCATGGAGAGAGATTTATTTTGATCTGGCATAGTGCCCCCTTTTGCGCCTAAAAATCGTTCAGATTCAGCATTCCCCAAGCGGAAAGCCTTCTCCTATAACATCAAGTTCAAGGGGTCAAACTCCTGAAGCGATGATCGATTTGTTGAGTAATACCAAATTGATCTTTGAGTGCTACAGATCTGGGAGAGCAACCCAAATCCCTCACTTGTGGGGACTTCAAGCCAAAGAAGTCTCGGATTCTCAAAGTCCCCCAGACTGGGTAGGGCTGATTCATTCTGATTAAGGGAAAATCAAGGAAACCCAAAACCCTGATTCTTTCATTTGGATGGTTCTTAGCAACTAATGAGGGAATCGGCTGTTCGCTTTTCTCTCCCTAGAATAAATCAACCCTACCCCAGACTGGGGGATTTAGGAGGCGAAGGATCTGTAGCATTAACAAATTGATTTGGTATGGGCGGCAGTATCCAGTAGACGCTGTGAACGATCATTCAGGGTTCAACCCAAAGGCTTCTCATCTTATTCTCCTACAATCGAATGACTCTTATAGAAAAGTTCATCTAAATAAATCAATGGAAGGAAAAAATACTGAATGCTCGAAAGCCTCTCTAGGGAAATGTATAAATTAAATAACAGTTCAGTGAATTCCTATGAATGATCTTCAGTTAGCCCAATGTTATGAACTGCTTGACCTCAAACCTGGCGCAACGGTGGAAGCGATCGACACCGCTTACTCAAAAAAGGTGATGGAGAAAATTCGACTGGGAGACAAGGCAGAGAAAGATCGCCTAAAGATTGCCTACGAAATGCTAAAAGACTTTACGCAACTGCAAGCTTACCAAAACGCCCAGCAGATTAGCGAGTCAAAAACAATACAACATCGAATTACTGATTTATTAAACAAAACCTTAAACACTCAAGACACTCAAATTAGACTGCGAGAGACAGAGCTACAAGTTCTCGTACAAGCAAAAGCACCTAAAGCTGAAATGATTGCCAAAATACATCGCAGTCTCAAAGAATTTTTGGCACCAGAGATCAAAACGGTTGTAATTTATGGAATGAGAGGCAATCAGGCGATCGTCTGGAAAAAGCAATTCCCCATGCCTACATCAGGACTCACTCAAGACGACGTTAATCCCTACTCATTTAACAATCGTTTTATAAATCTTGCAGCGTTTCCAATTGCATTTCTATTTGCGCTGGTTACCAACATTGGCTCATTCAAACTTCTATTTTTATCGACGCATATTTGGATTCATGAATGTGGTCATGCGACGGTTGCATGGCTTGCGGGACATCAAGCAACCCCCCTTCCCTTTGGCTGGACAAACGTAGGAGAGGAGCGATCGCTCTTTGTCTACTTTGGCATTCTCGTCTTATTTAGTCTGCTGTTTTGGACGGGACTACGAGAGCGCAAACGTTGGGTAATGGGACTGGCGATCGCCCTCACGCTCTTACAGTTTTATTGCACCTGGATCATGCCGATAGACACCTATGAAATGTGGCTGTCTTTTGGTGGCATTGGAGGCGAGTTTTACCTCAGCACTCTGCTCATGATCAGCTTCTACTTTCCGCTTCCTGAGAAATGGCGCTGGGATTTTTGGCGATATCCGGTTCTTTTGTTAACGGCGAATACATTCTGGGCCAGTTTTTGGCAGTGGCACCAGATCAAAACAGGCGAAGGCTCGATTCCTTGGGGGTCGCTATTTGGCGGTGAGGGCGACGCAGGGGGCGATATGAATCAGTTAAGTCTGACCTATGACTGGAGCGATCAGCAGATCATTGGCGCTTATACCCTTTTGGGTAATGGGTGTCTGCTGATTCTGATTGGCATTTATTTGTGGGTTTTGAGCAAGTATGGGCGATCGATTATAACGTCAGTTCGATGAGAGTGACTCGCTTCGTTTCAATCGGCTTCTGCCCCCTAAATCCCCCACAAGTGAGGGACTTTGAACGAGAAAGATTGTCTCAAAGTCCCCCAAAATTGGGGGGTTGGGGGGCAGAAGTGCTGAATAACGAAGCGAGAAAACTCCATCGAATTCACGTGATTATGGCTCGGTGAGCGATGGCTTAAAGTGTTGTGAAGACTGGGTTTTGAAGGTTGCTTTTTTGAGGTGAATTCAATGAATTATTTCGCTTCGCTGTCCGCGTCTTCTGCCCCCCAACCCCCCATTCTGGGGGACTTAAGACAAGATCTTGGGTTCAAACTTACTTACCTGGGGGACTTTAGTTGGCTCTCCAGAATCTGCAACCAAAGGGGAAAATTCATCGAATTCACAGGGTGACACCGTCTTACTTGGGTAAGCGATCGCCCGCTTGTCGAGTAACAACAGGTTTGGAGCCGTCATGGCCGTCGAGCGACCCATCAAACGAAACATTCGCTGGAGCAGGCTGGGGCAATTTGCGGATTCGACCTTCTGCTGACTTGATCACCACATACAAGACAGGGACAATAAACAAACTCAACACAGTAGCCACACACATTCCACCGACGATCGCCGATCCCAAAGATTGTCTAGCCGACGCTCCTGGCCCACTTGCCAAGACGAGAGGAACTGCCCCCATCGTGGTCGAAATCGCCGTCATCAAGATGGGACGCAACCGTTCGCGACAGGCCTCCGTAACCGATTGGACAATGCTCAAGCCTTTCTCGCGCTCTTCATTGGCAAACTCAACAATCAAAATCGCGTTCTTACTGGCCATCCCGATCAGCATCACAAATCCGATTTGCGTATAGACATCGTTGGCGGTTCCCTTAAGTAACACAGCCATCAATGCGCCAAGAATTGCAAGCGGCACCGTGAGCATGATGATCAACGGATCGATGTAGCTTTCATATTGAGCCGCCAAAGTCAGAAACACGAAGGTAATGCCCAAAGCAAAGATAAACACTGCGGCACCGCCTGATTCGAGTTCCTCCAGAGACAGCCCCGACCACTCATAACCAAATCCTCTGGGCAGCGTTTCTCTGGCAACGGCTTCCATCGCAGTAATCGCTTGCCCCGAACTCGATCCGGGTGCGGCAGCTCCGTTGATTTCCACGGATCGAAACAGGTTGTAGTGGTTGATAATTGACGGGCCGATCGTCTGCGTCACTTTCACCAAATTGCCTAATGGAATCATCCTACCTGGAGCGCCATTCACGCTGGCACTGCGAACATACAGCCGCTTGATGTCATCTGGGTTAGCGCGAAACTGACTGTCAGCCTGCACATAGACCCGATAAGCGCGATCGAACTGGTTAAAATCATTCACATAAGCCGAACCCAAAAAGATTTGCAGCGTGTTGAAAATGTCTTGCAGCGAGACTTGTAGCTGGCTGGCACGAACTCGATCCACCTCAACTGAAATCTGCGGCGTGTTGGCGTTAAAGTTGGGTCGCAGTCCGGTGAGTTCTGGGCTTTGAGCGGTAGGATAAGTCGTCGCCCGTCCTAAAAATTTGCCCAACGTCTCGCCCAAGGCCCCAAATCCCAATCCGGTGCGGTCTTGCAGGTGAAACTCAAATCCCCCAAAGTTACCGATTCCGGGAATGGCAGGCAGGTTAAACGGCAAGACGACCGCTTCTTGAATCGAAGCCAATTTGGGAAACAACCCACTAGGCTGCGGAAAAAATCCACCAATAATCGCTTGTAGAGACTGATTGGGCCCCGATCGCTCGTCCCACGGTTTTAGCGTTGAGAAAATCAAGCCATTGTTGGGCGTGGCTCCACTAAAGCTAAATCCCCCCACCGCAAAGATGTTTGAAATTTCGGGCTGCTGTTTGAGAATGGCTTCCGCTTTTTCTAAAACTTTCTCCGTGTAGTCAAGCGATACGCCTTCAGGAGCCTGCACGATCGTAATAAAAACGCCCTGATCTTCATCGGGGATGAACGCCTTGGGGACGAAGTTGTAGACGAAATACGTGAGAACCAGCGCCAGTGAAAACCCGATGATCACCACTCGTTTCATCCGAATCGCCTGCGTCACGCCCCGCGCATAGCCATCTCGCGTTTTGTCGATCGCCCAGTTGATCCGATTAAAAAACCAATTATTCGGAGTTTGTCCAGGCTTGAGCAACACAGCAGACAACATCGGCGTGAACGTGACTGCATTAAAGGTAGAAACGGTAACAGAAAAAGCGATCGTCAGTGCAAACTGTCGATAAAGCTGTCCTGTAGTTCCTGGAAAGAATGCGACGGGTACAAATACGGTAATCAGAACGAGTGAAGTTGCGATGACTACACCAAACAGCACATTCATCGATTCCATTGCCGCTTCACGCGGATTCATCCCTTCATCTTGAATGCGACGGCTAATATCTTCGATAATCACGATCGCATCGTCCACGACCAATCCCGTTGCCAACGTTAAACCAAATAGCGTCAGCGTGTTGATTGAGAACCCCAACAGTTTAACGAAGATAAAGGTGCCAATAAACGCAACGGGAATCACAATGGCAGTAATGAGCGCCGATCGCCAGTTCTGCAAAAACAAAAACAAAATCACAACGACTAGCACGACTGCCTCGACCAGCGATTGCACGACTTCTTGAGTACCCGCTTGAATAAAGGTCGTCGTGTCAAAGGCAATGGCATAGCGAATCCCTGGGGGAAAGCTTTTGGACAGGTTCAGCATTTCTGTTTTGACCGCATCAGCCACATCCAGCGCATTACTACCAAACTGTTGATTGATGCCGAGTCCAACCCCTCTGTGAGTGACGCGATCGTTAGGAGTAAATCGCAAAACTGAACCGTAATTTTCTGCTCCCAATTCTGCACGACCGACATCTTTAAATCGAACTAACGCTCCATTGCTGGCAGATTTGATCACCACATTGCCAAACTCTTCGGCATCTTTGAGGCGACCTTGAGCCGTCACAGAAAATTGATACTGCTGACCAGATGGCGCAGGCGGTTGTCCAATTTGTCCGGCTCCCACTTGCAGGTTTTGTTCTTGTAAGGCGGCGACCACATCTTGAGGAGTCAGATTGCGACTGGCTAATCGTTCTGGATCGAGCCATAGCCGCATGGCGTATTTGCGTTCGCCAAAAATCTGTACGCCGCCCACGCCTTTGATCCGCTTAACGGCATCAGCTAAATAGAGATCGGCGTAGTTGCTGAGATAGATGTCGTCGTATTTGTCTTTGCCTGTTTTTTCGTCAATTTCAGCGTACAGCCCGATCGCCAGCAAAAAGTTATTGTTGGCTTTGACAACCTGCACTCCGGTTTGGGTAACTGGCCCAGGCAAGCGAGACAGAACGGTAGAAACGCGATTTTGCACATCCACGGCTGCTAGATCCTGGTCGCGTCCCAGATCAAAGGTCAGGTTGATGCTGCTGGTTCCTGTGTTGGCACTGGTGGATTTGATATGCTTCACCCCGTTGATGCCGTTTAGCTCCCGTTCCAGAATGTTGGTGACGGTCGATTCGACGACTTCTGCGTTTGCGCCTGTGTAGTTAGAGGTGACGCTGACCTGGGGGGGAGCGATTTCAGGATACTGCGCGATCGACAGCGTTGGAATACAAGCAATTCCCAGTAGCGTGATCACGATCGAACACACTGTTGAGAATACGGGACGCTGAATAAAGAAATTAGAAATCGACAGAATCATAGTCTGTGACGGTAGAGGATTCTAACAGGGAATCGAAATAGAACTGTGAACTGATGACAATGAGACGTGGAATATGAAAATCACACCGTCTCACAAAGTAAATGAAACACCTCGTTCAGTGTTTAGCAAAAGAATGAGATTGAAACCAAATTGGCTATTTAGCAGCCGGGGCAGGGGGCGCTTCGGCGATCGGCGCACAGTTTTGCAGTTGTAGAATTCCCGATGTGACAATGCGATCGTTGGCGGTCAGTCCTTCTGTGACTTCTTGATCGTTGCCGACGATCTTACCTAACGTGATAGGTTTTTGGGCTGCGACAAGTTGATCAGGAGGCACGCTGGCGGGTGGGCCACTAGGGGAGGCTGCGGGAGCCTGACAGCCCGATTCGCTAAAGGGAGCCGCCACAAAGATAAAGTCTCTGCCGCCCAATCGAGAAATTGCACTCGTCGGCACCACCACACCCGGACGATTGCTCCAAACGACTCTAGCTCTCACAAACTGGGACGTTCGCAAATTGCCCACATTGCTAAAGGTCGCTTTTGCCTGGACAGACTGCGTAGTGGGATCGACATTCGGAGCGACAAAAGAAATTCTCCCGTTCTGCACCGCTTTATTTTGATCGTCCAGTAGTTTGACAGGTAGCCCGACTCGCAGCGCCGACGATCGCTCCAACGGCACCTGAATCTGAATTTCTAACTGCTGATTTTGCGTTACTGTAAGCAACTGCGTCGTGGGACTGACGGTATCACCCACCTTAATGGGAATGTCGCCGATCGTCCCTGAAAATGGAGCGACAACCGTGTAATTTTGCAGTTGAGCCTGCCCTTCGGCAATGGTAGCTTGGGACTGCTCAAAAGCACGTCGATTGCGACTGACGGTGGACTGAGCGCGATTGATCGCCGATCGTTGAGCCTGAATGTCGGCATCGGCTTTTTGTAAATCTGCCTGAGCGGTTCGCAATTGATTTAACTGCTGGTCAAGAATTTGCCGACTGGTGGCCCCTTGCCGAAACAAATCCTGATATCGCGCATATTCCTGCTGTCTCAGTTGTACATCTGCCGCCGCCGCCGCTCGACTCGCCTGAAGCGATTTCAAGGTATCCTCAGCGCTGGCCACATCTGCTCGCGCCGTATCAATTTCAGCCGCCGCCGTTTCGGCCGCCGATCGCCGACTGGCAACCTGGGCCTGCTGTTCTGCCGCGTCGATTTGTAAAAGCACCTGTCCGGCTTGAACGCGATCGCCCGCCTTAACATTGATCGCACTGACTCGCCCCGAAGCCTGTGGTTGCAAGGTCACCGACTGACGCGAATCCAACGTCGCCGCATAATCTGAACTGTCTTCGATCGTCGCCGTTTTTGGATTAGACAACGGGACGGGAGTCGCTTGCGGCTTCATCTGACTGGCAAAGATCATCGGCAAAATGATCCGACTAAACACAATCCAACCGATGCCCCCCAGGAGGGCCAAAATGATGATTGCAGGCAATAAAAACTTACGCCAGCGAGGAGGAGGAGCGCGATCGGGAATGGGCGTTTCTACAATAATCGGTTGACGAGTCAGGTTTCGGTTGGTTTCTTCAGCGCTCATAAGTCAGGTTCCAGCTACGAAGAGGCTATTGAGTTAGCACAAGCGGAAGATTTGTCCAACCTGCTAGGGAATGAAGAGAAATCCCACCAAAGAGCTAAATCATCCGTTGATTATACTACTACGTGTACGAATTATTTGACCTCATCCTTTTGGTGTAGTTGGAGGTCAAAACAAAGCGTCTAGTAAAAGCTTCTATTCTCTGATTCAGCGCTTTTGCTCTCAAATTCTCCACTCCTAAAGGATTCTGAGCTAGAAATCCCAAGTTGAGGTGTCGAGAATCTCACGCCTTGAGAAACCGCAAACCTCTCTTTCTCGTAGGGAGTTAGGCCGCACGAAACGCACCCCTCACGATCGCAAGTAATACCAAATCCACTAGTTACTGATACAGATCCTCGCCCCCTAAATCCCCCATTTTGGGGGACTTTGAAACGGCTTCCCTGATAGGTTCTTTTCAAATCTAAGAGATAGAAATCGGTTAATTAACTGATTTTTTATGAGTATCATTTGTTGGTTGATTTGGTATAAGCTCACGATCGTGAATCAAAACTCGTTGTCTGTAGGGCATATCAAACGATGGAAGCGCACAGCTAACTTAGATCGGTGCGTTTTGCAAAGTTCGACCCACCCTACAGTTTTGGAGATTGTTGGATTTAGAGTCTAGGGCAAATCGGTGCTGCCCATCAGATAGCGATCGCATTCACGCGCCACACCGCGGCCTTCGTTAAACGCCCAAACGACTAGGCTTTGACCCCGCCGACAGTCCCCCGCCGCAAATACGCCTGGAATGCTGGTCGTGTATTGTTCGTGGTCAGCTTTGACGTTGCTGCGAGCATCTCGCTCCAGTCCGAGTGCAT
Source organism: Phormidesmis sp. 146-12 (assembly GCF_052939495.1). Lineage (NCBI taxonomy): Bacteria > Bacillati > Cyanobacteriota > Cyanophyceae > Leptolyngbyales > Leptolyngbyaceae > Phormidesmis > Phormidesmis sp. 146-12. The sequence goes on from NZ_JBJPHS010000020.1 coordinate 36,511, forward strand.
CCAAAAGGGGCTGTTCGGGGCCGAGAAAGCCCATCGCTAGTAGGACAAGCTGCGCGGGAAGAACCTTTTCGGTGCCTGGAATTTGCTGGGGAATAAACTGTCCCTTTTCAGTTCTCGCCCACTGTACCTGCACGGTGTGAACGGCTTTCACCTGTCCGGCTTCGTCGCCTTCAAAGTGGGTTGCCGTCGTCAAATAGCCACGGGGATCTTCGCCAAACTGAGCCGCCGCTTCTTCTTGCCCGTAGTCGAGACGATAGACTTTGGGCCATTCGGGCCAGGGGTTGTCAGCAGCGCGTTCGGTGGGCGGTTTGGGTAAGATTTCGAGTTGTTCGAGACTCTTGCAGCCGTGACGAATGGAGGTGCCTACGCAGTCCGTTCCTGTGTCGCCGCCGCCGATGATTACAACGTCTTTCCCTTCGGCTGAAATGAAGTCTGCGGGCGGGTTGCCATCCAAAACGGCTTTGGTGTTGGCGGTGAGAAAGTCCATTGCAAAGTGAATGCCTTTTAGGTGACGACCGTCGATCGCCAAATCCCGTGGTCGAGTCGCCCCAGTACACAGCACGACAGAATCGAAATCCTTGAGCAATGTCTCAACAGGCAAATCCTTTCCCACTTCAGTATTGCAAATGAACTTCACGCCTTCGTCTTCCAGCACTTTGAGACGGCGCATCACGACTTCTTGTTTGTCCAACTTCATGTTGGGAATGCCATACATCAAGAGTCCACCGGGACGATCGGCGCGTTCATACACCGTCACCCAATGTCCAGCTTTATTCAGTTGAGCGGCCGCAGACAATCCCGCCGGGCCAGATCCAATAACAGCAACCTTTTTCCCGGTGCGTTTGGTGGGCGGCTCTGGAACGATCCAGCCTTCTTGCCAGCCTTTATCGACGATCGAGTACTCAATATTCTTAATCGTCACAGGCGGATTGTTGATGCCCAAAACGCACGCCCCTTCACAGGGAGCCGGACAAACTCGACCCGTAAATTCTGGGAAATTGTTGGTTTTGTGCAGGCGATCGAGCGCTTCCTTCCACAGACCGCGATACACCAGATCGTTCCATTCCGGAATCAGATTATTCACCGGACAGCCGCTGGCCATGCCGCTGATCACCGTTCCTGTATGACAAAAGGGAATGCCACAGTCCATACAGCGTGCGCCCTGAATCCGAAGACTCTCTTCAGGCATCGGCAAATGAAACTCGTCCCAATTGTGAATGCGATCGAGGGGCGATCGTTCTGAGGGAGACTCGCGCAGAAATTCGATAAATCCAGTTGGCTTGCCCATAAGAGTGAGAGATGAAGGATGAGGGATGAAAAACCGTGAGAGATGGTCGGTAAAGTTTCCCTAAATTTCTCCAGCAGAGAGGCTCTAGCAGAGAGGTTAGAGAGATCAAAGTTAGTTGTCCTATCTAGCTGCCGCCGATGCGCGTGAGGTCGCGGGCGTTTTCTTCAAAAGCAGCGATCAGTGCGTCGTCACCGCTTAATCCGTCTGCTTCGGCTTTCTTGAGGGCTTGCAAAACTCGCTTGTAGTCTCTGGGCATGACTTTGACGAATTGAGGAATGCGATCTCTTCGAGATACCCGCAAGGGGTCGCTCCAATTCTCAAGAACTTGAGCGGCTTTTTGGCTTTGAGTGTAGTTCGCGTGACGTTGGATCAGTTGGCGAAGCGCCTCGATTTCTTCAGGGTCTTCTAACGTCTCAAGTCCGACCATTTGGGTGTTGCAGCGAGTCGCAAAGTTGCCCTGTTCATCAAGAATGTACGCCACTCCACCGCTCATGCCTGCTGCAAAGTTGCGTCCGGTTTTGCCCAAAACAACCACCTTGCCGCCTGTCATATATTCGCAACCGTGGTCGCCCACGCCTTCCACGACGACATTTACGCCAGAATTTCGGACGGCAAACCGTTCGCCTGCCATGCCTCGAATGTAGACTTCACCAGAGGTTGCGCCATAGAGAGCGACGTTGCCGATGATCACATTGTCTTCAGCGGTGAAGGTGGAAGCTTTGGGCGGATAGAGGAGAATTTTGCCGCCGCTCAGTCCTTTGCCAAAGTAGTCGTTGGCATCGCCTTCTAGCTCCAGCGTGACTCCTTTGGGGACGAATGCGCCAAAACTCTGACCTGCGCTGCCCTGAAAGTGAAGATGAATCGTGTCTTCGGGGAGGCCTTGCCAGTGACGTTTGGTGATTTCATTGCCGAGAATGGTGCCGACGGCGCGGTTGACATTTCGGATCGGCAGGGTGGCTTTGACGGGAGTCGAGGAAGCGACCCCTTGCGGGTATCTCGAAGAGATCGCCTCCTCACACAACTCCAACAAGACGGTCATATCCAACGATTTCTCTAAGCCGTGATCTTGAGGAATCTGGCAAAACCGCCCTACATCGTCCCCGACTTCTGGCTGATAGAGAATCTTGGAGAAGTCCAGACCTTTGGCTTTCCAGTGCGCGAATGCCTGCTGCGGTTCCAGAACATCTGTGCGTCCTACCATTTCGTTGAGGGTACGGAAACCCAACTGCGCCATCAGTTCCCGGACTTCTTGAGCAATGAAATTCATGAAGTTGACGGTGTGTGCTGGGTCGCCGCTAAAGTTTTTGCGAAGTTGGGGATCTTGAGTCGCAACGCCGACGGGGCAGGTGTTCAGGTGACAGACGCGCATCATAATGCAGCCCAAGGTCACCAAAGGAGCGGTGGCAAATCCAAACTCTTCAGCGCCCAGAAGTGCTGCTACAACGACATCACGACCTGTTTTCATCTGACCATCGGCTTCGATGACGATCCGCGATCGCAGATTATTCAAGACTAGCGTTTGATGCGTTTCAGCGAGTCCCAATTCCCAGGGCAGCCCCGCATGTTTGATCGAAGTCTGCGGCGATGCGCCCGTTCCCCCATCAAATCCAGAAATCAGGACGACATCGGCGTGAGCTTTGGCAACCCCAGCGGCGATCGTTCCCACCCCCACTTCTGACACCAGTTTGACGCTGATGCGGGCGGAACGGTTGGCGTTTTTGAGGTCGTGAATCAACTCGGCGAGGTCTTCGATCGAGTAGATGTCATGGTGCGGAGGCGGTGAAATTAAGCCCACTCCCGGCGTTGAGTGCCGAACTTTGGCAATCCAGGGATAGACCTTTTTGCCGGGTAGCTGTCCGCCTTCTCCCGGCTTTGCGCCCTGAGCCATTTTGATCTGAATTTCCTGTGCCTGAGAGAGATACAGGCTAGTCACTCCAAATCGACCCGAAGCCACCTGTTTGATCGCACTGTTTTTAGAATCGCCGCGATCGTTTGTCCAGGTGTAGCGATCGGGATCTTCGCCGCCTTCGCCCGTGTTGGATTTGCCGCCGATGCGATTCATTGCGATCGCCAGCGATTCGTGCGCTTCCTGCGAAATCGAACCGTAGCTCATCGCGCCCGTTTTAAAGCGTTTCATAATTGCTTCGATCGATTCCACTTCCTCAATCGGGACGGGCTGACGCGGCTTAAATTGCAGCATTCCCCGCAACGTAAAGCGCTGTTGATTTTGTTCGTTGACCAGAAGAGCATATTGCTTGTAGAGGTCGTAGCGATCTTCTCGTACCGCTTTTTGCAGCGTGTGAATAGTTTGCGGGCTAAACAGATGCGCCTCGCCTTCTTTGCGCCACTGATAGTCGCCGCCGACATCCAGCGTGTGACCGTTGACTTCGCGATCGGGGAACGCATGACGATGACGCAAAATCGCTTCTTGAGCAATCACTTCTAGATCAGCACCTTGAATACGAGAAGCTGTCCAGGAGAAATACTTGTCTACAAGGGATTGGCTTAAACCGATCGCTTCAAAAATCTGTGCGCCTCGATAACTTTGTAACGTGGAAATTCCAATTTTGGAAGCGACTTTGACAACGCCTTTAGTCGCCGCTTTGACATAGTTTTTACACGCAGTTGGGAACTCAACACCAACCAGCGACCCTTGACGAATCATCGCCTCGATCGTTTCAAATGCCAGATAGGGATTGATCGCCCCACAGCCATAGCCAATCAGCGATGCGTAGTGATGCACTTCTCGCGGTTCGCCCGATTCGAGAACCAGCCCAACTTTGGTACGAGTGCCCTGACGAATTAGATGGTGATGCAGTCCGGCAACGGCCAACAGCGAGGGAATCGGGGCGTTATTGGCATCCACATCGCGATCGGACAAAATCAGAATATTTGCCCCCGCTGCGATCGCTTGATTGGCTTGAGAACAGATCGACTCGATCGCTTGCTCCAGTCCGACCGCACCTGCTTTGGGATCGAACAACATGGGCAGCGTCACCGATTTAAAGTTGCCTTCGGAAACGTGTTTTAATTTCGCCAACTCTGCATTGCTGAGAATGGGCGTTTTCAATTCGATCAGGTGACAGCTTTCGGGTTGTGGGTTGAGGAGATTTCCTTCTGCCCCGATCGTGGTTTCTGCCGATGTGATAATTTCTTCACGAATGGAATCGATCGGCGGATTTGTCACCTGTGCAAACAATTGCTGAAAATAATCGTAAAGCAGTTTCGGACGATTTGAGAGAACGGATAACGGCGTGTCTGCTCCCATTGCACCCACGGCTTCAACGCCATCTTTGGCCATTGGCGTTAGGAGTAACCGCAATTCTTCAAACGTGTACCCAAATGCTAACTGGCGCTGCATTACCGTATTCAGATCGGATTCTAAAACAGGTGCGTCTTGCAGTTGCGACAGTTCAACCATGTGTTGATTGATCCATTCGCGGTAGGGTTGCTCAGTGGCAATCTGAGTTTTGATCTCATCATCCGCAACAATCCGCCCCTCTTCCATATTCACCAAGAACATGCGACCCGGTTCTAGCCGACCTTTGAGCGCAATCCGTTCTGGTTCAATCTCCAACACGCCTGCCTCAGAAGCCATGATCACCAGGTTATCTTTGGTGACGTAATAGCGAGACGGCCGCAGCCCATTGCGATCGAGCACCGCTCCAATCATCGTGCCATCCGTGAACGCGATCGAGGCTGGCCCATCCCACGGTTCCATCAAACAGGAATGGTACTCATAAAACGCCTTTTTCTCATCGCTCATCGACTCGTGCGCCATCCACGGTTCCGGGATCATCATCATGACGGAATGCGGCAGCGATCGACCCGCCAACACCAGCAGTTCTAACGCATTGTCAAAAATGGTGGAATCGCTCCCCTCGACGTTGATCACAGGCTGCACTTTCTTGAGATCGTCGCCAAATAATTCCGACTCAAACAGCGATTGACGCGCATTCATCCAATTGATATTGCCGCGCAGGGTATTAATTTCGCCGTTGTGAGCAATGTAGCGATAGGGATGCGATCGCTCCCAGCTCGGAAACGTATTCGTACTAAATCGAGAATGCACCAGCCCCAAAGCGCTTTCTAGATCGGGATCGTGCAGATCAGAATAATACTGCCCCACCTGAGCCGTCATCAGCATGCCTTTGTAGACGATCGTCCGGCATGACAAACTCGCGGGATACCAAAATGGATCAATTCTCGGTACGCGAATGGCATTGTGCGATCGCTTCCGAATCACATACAGCTTGCGCTCAAACGCCAGATCATTCGCCAAGTCAGCAGCGCGATCAATAAACACCTGCTGCATAAACGGTTCGCTCGATTTAGCCGTTTCGCCCATTGAGGAATGATCCGTCGGTACATCCCGCCAGCCAAGCACCTTCTGCCCTTCTTGCGCGACAATCTGCTCAAAAATCCGCCGTCCCCTTTCTCGCTGTACCGGATCAGGCGACCCATAGATCATCGCCACCCCATACTGACCGGGATCAGGAAGGGTAATCTCGACCTCAGCCGCCACCTTTTTGAGAAACTTGTGAGGCACCTGGAGTAAAATCCCTGCCCCGTCGCCCGTATTGGTTTCACAGCCGCAAGCACCGCGATGTTCCAGATTTTCTAAAATTGTCAGGGCTTGCTCAACGATCGCGTGGGATTTTTCCCCTTTCATGTGGACAATAAAGCCAACTCCGCAAGCATCATGCTCGAACTGCGGATCGTACAAGCCCTGCTGTGGTGGCAGTTCATTCATATTCATTAGGAAGCCTCGGCGTAGCAAATGACGATGTGATCGAGAGGGTGATATAGGATTCTCTAACGACTCTGAGCAAGAACCGTCTGTCTTAACAAAGTTGTCATTTTGTTGCGCCATCTTGCGTAGAGAAAAATACTCCGGCAAAACTTTAGAAATCCCCCACAGAAAGGAATACACCCCCTTTTACAGATTCTACAAGATTGCTTCCTCAGTTAAATGAATGGTCATCGATCGTCAACAATTGAGGAATTAGCGTTCCTTTTGTCGCACAGGTTGGGTGATCGCAATCAAACCAATTCTCACAAAAACCTCTTTTCAAACCTCTTTTGAATCGATTCAGGTTCCGTCTTGCCAGATCACAGGTTTGTTGAAACAATTAGAAAGTTCTACAGTCTAACTGCTTAGAGAATCCTGGAGTTCCTCCTGTAATTCCTTTATCAGATCCTTTATCAGAGCAGATTTACGCCCAAAGCTTGTGGTGCAAGAGTGAATACCATTCCCCCCTTTGACCTCTCCGAACAGTTTCAAACGATCGGCGCAGAAATCAATCAGGCAGTCTTAGAAGTGCTGGCCTCTGGTCGTTATATTGGGGGCGCAAACGTTGAAAATTTTGAGCAGCAACTCGCCGCCTACATCGGAGTTTCAGACTGTGTAGCCTGCAATTCGGGGACGGATGCCCTTTATCTCGCCCTACGCGCCCTCAACCTTGGAGCCGGAGATGAGGTAATCACCACGCCCTTCACCTTTGTCGCCACCGGGGAAACAATCAGTCAAGCAGGAGCCACCCCCGTTTTTGTAGACATCGACCCTTCCACTTTTAACCTGGATCTGGAGCAGATCGAGGCGGCCCTCACCCCCAAAACCAAAGCCATTATTCCGGTTCACCTGTTTGGTCAGCCTGTGGAGATGACGCGACTGATGGCAATCGCTCAAGCTCACAATCTATTTGTCATCGAAGACTGCGCTCAAGCAACCGGGGCAGACTGGGCGAGTCAGAAAGTTGGCAGCATTGGGCAGATTGGCTGTTTCAGTTTTTACCCCACCAAGAATCTAGGCGCTTGTGGAGATGGCGGCGCAGTAACGACGAATAATCCAGAGATGGCGGCGACGGTGAGAATGCTGCGCGACCACGGGCGGAGAAGCGGCTACTATCACGAGGCCTTTGGCGTAAACAGCCGACTTGATGCCGTGCAAGCGGTCATTCTCCAAATTAAATTGCGCTACCTGGACGAGTGGAATCAGCAGAGACGCAAGGTGGCCGATCGCTATCATCAGTTGCTCAGTCCGATTCCGGGCATTGTGCTTCCTCAACCTCCCACAGGCGGAACAGGAGTCTGGAATCAGTACACGATTCGAGTGCTAGACGACGAGCCAGGGAACCTCTCACACCCCGACCCCTTGCGGGTAACTCGAAGAGATCGACTCCGCACTCAGCTTCAGTCTAAGGGCGTGAACTCGATGATCTATTATCCGCTGCCGCTCCATTTGCAGCCGATTTACAAGTCTTTGGGCTATCAGGTGGGTCAGTTGCCTCACTCCGATCGGGCGGCTCGTGAAGTGCTCTCTTTGCCGATGTTTCCCGAACTGTCGATCGCCCAGCAGGATCAAGTTGTTTACAGTTTGAAAGATTGCTTAACCTGAATCAATGCTATTTCTTGAGCAAAAAAATTCATCAAAATGGTCAAATCTTCTCATTTATGAGGATTTGAGACTCTATTGCACCAATCAAATTTAAAGCAAGAAAGTTGTAGTTTTCCATACTAGAATTGGGTAAAAGGTAACAAATAGTAAACATTAATAGCAGTTATAATAGTCGGAACTTTCCGTAACTTTTGATAATCACTTGTTTTTGTAGCCGTAGAAGTTCTACCTTCAAAAGCGCCTGACTGCTATTGATGCTCTGGCATCCACTTTAGTCTTGAAAGGCAGTGTAGAACGTGGGTCAAACTTCCCTCACTCAATTAAAACGCTACGACGCGGCGGCGATCGCCCAATATTATCGATATCGCCCCTGGAGAGCCATCTGGCGAGCTTTGAGAGTCACCGGACTTTTTTTGGGCTTTATCCTTGGGCTGAAATGGGACGATTGGCAACATCAGGTCGAAGCCAACAAGCTACGCCGGGCCGCTCAGTTGAGAAATATTCTGACTGTCCTGGGGCCAACCTTCATTAAAGTCGGTCAAGCGCTGTCTACTCGTCCCGATCTGATCCGGCAAGACTTTTTAGACGAACTGGTGAAACTGCAAGACCAACTGCCACCTTTCCCCAACGAAATTGCCTTTCGGATCGTTGAGACGCAGCTAGACGACACCCTGGACGATATTTTTGCCGAAATTTCTCCCGATCCCGTGGCCGCCGCGAGTTTGGCGCAGGTCTATAAAGCGCGTCTCCACTCAGGCGAAACGGTTGCGGTCAAGGTGCAGCGTCCCAATTTGCTGCCGATTCTCACGCTTGATTTGCTGCTGATGCGCTGGGCCGCAGGCTGGATTTCACCGTGGCTACCGCTCAATCTGGGGCACGACCTGACGCTGATTGTGGACGAGTTTGGCACCAAGCTGTTTGAAGAAATTGACTATATAAACGAAGGCCGCAACGCCGAAAAGTTCGCCCACAACTTCCGCAACGACCCCACGGTGAAAGTGCCTTCCATCTTTTGGCGCTACAGTACCAATCGAGTGCTGATATTGGAATGGATCGACGGACTGAAACTGACGGACACCGATCGCATTCAACAAGCCGGACTCGACACCGATGCGCTGATTCGGATTGGGGTGACGGCTGGGCTGAGACAGTTGTTGGAGTATGGATTTTTCCACGCTGATCCGCATCCGGGCAATCTATTCGCTGTGGCTCCGTCGCCTTCGGTCAATGGGAGTCAAGCCTTCCCGAATGCACGGATGGCGTTCATTGACTTTGGCATGATGGATCAGCTAGAAGAAAGCGCTAAAGAAACGCTGGTCGATGCCGTCGTTCACCTGATCAACAAAGATTATCTCGAACTCGCCAAAGATTTTGTCAACCTGGGATTTCTCACGCCCGATGTAGACATTCACCCGATCGTCCCTGCTTTAGAGTCTGTTTTGGGCGACATCATGGGCGAAAGTGTGCGAGATTTCAACTTCAAGACGATTACCGATCGCTTCTCTGAGTTGATGTATGAGTATCCGTTTCGCATTCCAGCCAAATTTGCGCTGATCATTCGATCGCTCGTCACTCAAGAAGGATTGGCGCTAACCCTAAATCCCAACTTCAAGATCGTAGAGATTGGCTATCCCTATGTAGCTCGTCGATTGCTAACTGGAGAATCGCCTGCCCTGCGTCGTCGCCTGCTTGAAGTGCTGTTCAAAGGCGGCAAATTTCAGTGGCAGCGCCTGGAGAATATGATCGCGATCGCCCGGTCTGACAGCGGCTTTGACCTATTGCCCACAGCTCAACTTGGCATACAATTCATTCTCTCGGACGAAGGAAGATTTTTGCGTCAGCAGTTGTTGCTTGCCTTGACGGAAGACGATCGCCTGCACACCGAAGAAGTGCGTCGTCTGTGGAATTTGATCAAAGATGACATCAAGCCTGCCCGCTTATTTGACGCAGCGTTGGGCGCACTGGTTGATTTTTCGACCGCAGGCACTGCCGCTCTGTTGCCTTCGATGGCTTCTTTGACGGGGAAAGGAAAGGGGAATCTATTGTAAAAAGTGCCCTAAAAAAATTAGCCTAGGCAATGTGCAACTTTTTGAAGCGATCCACCGCTACTGGGATTTAGTAACAGTACTCGTAGATCCCACTCATCCCTGATGGCTATGGATTTCACGCTGCTATTATTAAATTAACGTGAATTCGATAAGAGGTTTTCCGCTTCGTTGTTCACGACTTCTGCCCCCAACCCCCCAATTTTGGGGGACTTTCAGAGAGGAATTCTGGTTCAAAGTCCCTCACTCGTGGGGGATTTAGGGGGCGTTCCTGGATCTAAAAGCGAAGCGAAGCGTTCATCGAACTGACGTTAAATCAGGCTAACTTTGCAGGATGTCAGGTGAGTCTTTTGTGTCGCATAAGATGTAGGGATATGTATGGGACGCTTTTATCTCTTTGAAGGAACTGGCTTTAGGCTCGACCTTAGTTTTGGAGTTATTCGTAAGCACTCACCTATGGGATTCCAAACCCTAGTAGATAGTCATGATGTTACCCCCGAAGATTGTAAGCAGGAAGTAACAGAACAAGCTGCTAAAGCCAAGAAGACTAAAGTTGACAGATCTGAGGAATTTGCAGCTTTCTTAACGAGTGATGCGGAGTCAAATCCATCTGAGATGATCCCTTTGACAGAGAGTAGGCTTGCTAAGGCAAAGCGACTGGTTAAAGGAGTACGGATTGAATAAGCGTATTGTTTTTCTTTGGCTAGGCTTTCCACGTAGAAAGGGCGACAAAAGAAGGGACTGCTATGAAGTTTTTAAGAAAATGGTCAGGAGCGGCAAGTTTCCTTTAGCGATTAGTGATTTGATGCGCGACATTAATTTGTGAATTAGATCGACTCAATATAGCCAAGAGAATCGACAAGCTAGACTCCATTACTTTACGATTGGTCACGGTTGCCTTCGATGGCTTCTTTGACGGGCGATCGCTCTAACGGTAGGATGTAAAGGCTATCTTTCTCCCTAATCTACTGTGTACTATTTTCCCGATCCTCCTTACGTTTTGCTGGCTTTTGGCTTATTTGTCAGCCTGACTTCTGGTCTCGCCTTTGATTCGGTGCTGAAGCTCTCGGTCAAAGAATGGTCAAAGAATCGCTCAACGCGCAGCCTGGCCAGAATGCGAGGGTTTCAACTGCTCATTCCCTTTGTGGGCATCGCGGCTGGCTCCTGTGTCTTTTTGAGCGCTGGGATGGAGATTTTTGGCTTCCCGGCAAAACTGGCTTATGCGATCGCGCTTCCCTTAACGGTGTTTATCGGCTGGCTCGTCTGGTGGCAATTGGGCAAAATTTTGGCAGAACTCGATCGCGGCGGTTCTGCTGCTCTGGATTTAGATTCCTTTGAAAGCTAGATTTAACGACTGATTCGACGAAGCTGCTGATCTGCCTTTGTCGCCCAAGTTTGATTTTTTTGAGACGCAAACAGGTTTTTGGCGTATTTGAGAACCTGTTGAGCGTCTTTTAATTTGTTTTGCTTGATAAACACCAGACCCGCAGCATAGTAAGCATTTGCATAATTTGGGTTTGCCTGTGACGATTGCCGAAACGCTTTCAGCGCCGCTTCCAAATCTCCCTGCACAAAGAAGATCGATCCCAAACTATAGTGCGCCTCCGCATACCCAGGATTACGTTGAATCGCCTGCCGAAAGGCCGCGATCGCGTCTCCCAATTTCTGCTGTTTTCGATAGGCTAATCCCAAGTGATAGAGCGGCTCCGGAGCATTGGGACTGAGCTGTGCCGCTTGGCGAAAGGCTGCGATCGCTCCCGGTAAGTCGTTTTGGAGTTCTAAAACCAGCCCTAGATTGTAGTGTGACAGTCCGAGTTTGGGGTCGAGTTCGAGCGATCGCTGTAGATAGTCTCGCGCCTGGGGCAAGTTATTTCCTTCAATCAAAGCCGCTCCCAGATTTGCATAGGCCAGCGCAAAATTTGGATCAGCCTGTGTCGCTTGATAAAACGCAGTCGCAGATGCTTGAAGTTGTCCCTGTTGCCGCAGTGCCAGCCCCAAATTGTAGTGAGCCGCCGACATTTTAGGATCGAGTTTTGTAGCCTGACGAAAGGACTCGATCGCTTCGTTCACCCTCCCCTGCTGAATAAACTGCAACCCTTGAGTCACCTTAATTTCAGCCTGCCCACCACTTTGAGCCAATACAGGCACTTGAGCCAACGTAAAGCCTGTGATCAAAATAGTGACGGACAACAGTGAGGGAAGCGATCGCTGAAGCATGAGAATGATTTAATGAATCGCAGCAATCATAACAGGAAGCCGCTTTTTTGCGACCCCTTGCGGGTAACTCGAAGAGATCGTCCCTTCCCACGACATCCCACTACAAATGACTTCATCCCTCATCCCTCCTCGCAAAGCGGATTACCCCCAAAGGGGGAACAGATCATCGAAGTTCTTCCTCAACCCCCACACTGCCCGCGCTGACGTAGCAAATGATCGCACAGCACCAGCGCCACCATCGCTTCCACCATCGGCACCGCTCTCGGCAACACACAGGGATCATGACGACCTTTTGCTGCCAGCGTTACTTCTTGCCCTTCATCATTGACCGTGCGCTGCTCTTTCCGAATGGTAGCTGTCGGCTTAAACGCAATGCGGAGCAGAATATTTTCGCCGTTGGAAATGCCCCCCTGCACACCGCCCGATCGATTGGTCACGGTGCGGACTTCGCCATCATCTGAATAAAATTCGTCGTTGTGTTCGCTCCCGGTCATCAGCGTGCCTGCAAACCCAGAGCCAATCTCAAACCCTTTGGTTGCAGGTAGAGACATCACTGCTTTTGCCAAATCCGCCTCTAACTTGTCAAACACAGGCTCTCCCAGACCTTTGGGAACGTGACGCGCCACACATTCCACGACACCGCCCACCGAGTCGCCCTGTTTGCCAATCTGCTCGATCAAATCCACCATGCGATCGGCGCACTCAGCATCCGGACAGCGGACAATATTGCTTTCGACCTGTTCTAAGGTCACGGTGTTGGGGTCGATCGCACCCTCCAATTCTTGGATGCGTTTTACATAAGCAATGATTTCGACCCCCAGTTCGCGCAGAATTTTTTTGGCGATCGCGCCTGCTGCCACTCGTCCGATCGTTTCTCGCGCCGACGATCGACCGCCCCCTTGCCAATTGCGAATGCCATACTTTGCGTCATAGGTTGCGTCAGCGTGAGACGGACGATACGTATTAGCCATCTCGCTGTAGTCCTGCGATCGATGGTCTTTGTTGCGGACAAGAATCGCGATCGGGGTGCCCAAAGTTTTGCCCTCAAAGACACCGGATAGAATTTCACACTGATCGGCTTCCTTGCGCGGTGTGGTGATTTTGCTTTGACCGGGGCGACGGCGATCGAGTTCAAACTGAATCTCTTGAGGAGAAATCTCAATCAAAGGGGGACAGCCGTCAATCACGACCCCAACGCCGCCCCCGTGAGATTCGCCAAAGGTGCTGATGCGAAAGAGATGACCGAAGGTGCTGCCCATAGTGTTGTGAGATAAGTTGTGTGATGTGTGCGATCGTATCCCCAAAAGGGTGGATCAACAGACGCGAGATCCGTCTATTCTCTCATTCTCAACCGACGGATTGCCATTAAAAAAGAGTAGAAGAAGTCTCCTACTCTCTGTTAAAAATGGGTCGCCTGGGACTCGAACCCAGGACCAGTCGGTTAAAAGCCGAATGCTCTACCACTGAGCTAGCGACCCTGGTGCAATTGCCATGCCGTATATAAATTTAGCACACTGAAGCAGATTTGTGAAAAAAGATTTTGAGCCTCTGTAAGTTTTGAAGAAAGGGAGCCGAGCAACCAACCTATCGCGCAGTTTGAGTGAGCTGCAAAGCGTAGTCAGGCTGTTTCTCATAATCGACTCCCTCAGCTTCTACAGTTCGATCGTTTTTTTGTTGTGCAATTCCTCCAAATGTATGAGTGAACCAGCCCCCATGACAATGTCGAACTTCATTAAAGACCGCTGCACTTGATAGCCCGCTAACACGCGAATCACTTGATATTCAGTGGTCAAATCGCTCGTGCCATCCCATTTGAGATACGCCAGTTGATTTGAGGCAACTTCACTCAATTGTTCAACAAACTCTTCAATACAATTCCTGACATCCGAGAGAATGCCAGAGGGTACAAAAATCAAACGGTCTTGCAAATCCAACGTAACGGTGACTTGGTAACGTCTCACTAATGAGCATTGCAACTCAAAGCTAAACGAAACCGAGTCAGGAAGGTGTCTCCTAACGGCCATGTTGTTTTGTCCTCTCTGTTTAGTGCAAAGAGGATGGGAACGCTGACGGCTCAAACGTTCCCCAGTTGTGTGAAGTATATGCAGGATCTTGATTCCAACCTTTCAAGATCCCATCGCAAAGCAGACGTAGTACAATCATGAACGCCTCCGAAGTTAGTGCTCTTAACTTAGGTGGAAGTCCTCGGAGATCCGATTGTCCAGATCAGATTTCCGGGGCGTGATATCCACCTGCGGAATATCTTACACAGATTTTTGATTTTTTGGAATATCAATTTTTGAAGGGAGTAGCGCCTTTAGATTTGGGGCGTTGCTGATTGGAGGAATGAATCTGTGGGAAGTGTCCATCTTTTCGCCCCCTAAATCCCCTAAAATTGGGGGACTTTGAACCTTGGGTTTCTCTCCGCTTTGGGCAATTCATCCCCTGATTCAGCAACGCCAGATTTGGCGAGGTCGTTTGGAATGGGGAGATTAGAGAAGACAATACGGAAATGGAAGCTTGAGGATTGTAGAAGGAATCAGGCGCACCAGCACAAACTGTAACTGCAACCAAATTGGGAGAGTAGAAAATGGGATTTCTCATCATTAAAGGTGTCTTCAATCCAAAAAGCGGTTTTCCAGATGGTGACTCTGTGAGATTTTTGGCTGATGATGACACCCTATTTGACCAGTTAGAAGGACAAGTTGATATTAAACCAGGCGGAGAAGTACAACTTCGATATGAAGCCATCGACGCGCTAGAAAAGGCAGCGAAAAAACCTTTTTCATCCGATGCGACTGAAGCCAATATTGAACTATTGGGTGGTAATAAAAATGGATTGCCAGGATACATCTTGTCTAGCCACACGGACAAAAACGGCAGACCTGTTTGCTTTGTGTTTACAGGCAATTCACCTAATGCAGATGGCACAGATATTCTCTTAGAGGGCGACTTACTTAAGCAAAGTATCAACTATCAACTGCTAATAGAGGGGTTGGTTTATCCCATGTTCTATGAGACGCTCTATAAAGAACTGCGGGATGAGATGACTGAAGCTGTGAAAGTCGCTCGGCAGGCAGACAAAGGGATTTGGGCGAAAGATGCATCGACTAAAGGAGTCACCATCAAACCGCCAGTCAATCTTGCTGAACTCCCTCCTATCTTTCCAAAACTATGGCGACGACTGGAATCATTCTACGGTCGCCCTTCAAATAAAACAAAAACGGTGCGGCAGTTTGTTGAATCTCTAGCACGAGGAAGCGATCGCTTGTTCACAGTTCCTGATCAAAGATCAATTAAGTTTTCTACCGCGATGAGCGTCAGCGGAGACAAATTAAAGCTTCAGTACAAACCAGAAGAGTTGATATTCCGCGAATAAGCTGAGGATTCTTGTTTGTTCGCAGATTTTCTCAGTCGCTGTTGTACTTCAAAATTCCACTGTACAAGTCGCTAAAAGTTGATCTGTTTGAGGTTCAGGGTCATCTACGGCGAGTGATTAGGAATGTTAGTCGTCTTGCCACATGAACTGCACACTAGATCCGTAAAAGAGTAGAAGAATAGAAGGACTCAAGTTTGAACCTTGTTGAATAATGACTAAATCGCTCGGTCAGCTTATCAAGTTCTTTCTGTATGGTCTGTTAATTATTACAACCCTTCTCTCAGTCGGTGTTCTATTTTGGTGGCGCTGTCCCCTGGAGCTACTCAGCAATTTTCGAGTGTATTATCTCTTACTTGCGGGTGTGCTGGCGATCGCATTCTCAATTTATCAAGTTAAAGGATTCCGCACTTGGCTGCCGCTGTGGGTTTCTTTGGCGTACGCTGTAATTTCATAGCTCTAACATCAAGCGAATTCACGTCAAACCTGGCTGGCTTGTCCGAGTTGGGTTAAGAAGCGCATAGCTTTGGCAATATAGCTGGCACAGTCGTAGGGTGAACTTTCATAGAACGATCGCCAGGCAACTCCTTTATGTTCATCGTAGCGATCGCTTAAGTGAATATTTTTATCAATCCAGGCAAGCCGAACTGCATGGCCCACTAATACATCCAAGACGATATACTCTTCAATCCTCAAATCAGGGTTGCGTTCAGTCAGAGTCGATAACTCCATGAGGGCTTCTACATTCACTTGACGGTATTCAGGCGCTTGAATTTTGTTTAACAAGTGTTCTACTTGCAGTGCAAAATTCTTTTCGCCAGCAGTCATTTCCATGATCAGAGACTCACTATCGAGGCGGTTGCGTCGCTCTAATTTATCACCAATTACTAATCCCTTACAGTGATGTAAAAGCTGCCATACGCTGGGGTAAAAATCTTTGGGAACTCGATTTAACGCGCCATCTAATTGACGTTTGCGCCACCAATCTTGATTAGCAGGTTCGACTTCGGTTTGTTCATCTAACATGACGACCCAATCGATACCGCGATCGGGCAGTTTTACCCGCAGCGATTCTTGTTTAAACAGGGCGCGATTAAAGTCAGCATAGCTTTCGAGAATCTGTCGGAGTCGAGTTTTGATCTCAAATGGACTGAGGCGCATCAATTGTTCATACGCTTCATCCTGGGTGACTTTGAGTTCTCGGGCCAGGTCGCTGGTCATTAAGAGAATCAAATAGCCAACTCGTAACGTGAGCAATCCTTTAAATAAATCCGGCTCCGATTTGATCAGTAAACTGAGATAGATTAAAGTCTCTTGGGTGAGGACGCGATCGCGAATATCTTCTCGACAAAAGTGACGAATCTTTTCCAACACTTCTGTATAAGGAAGCGGCTGCATAATCAGCGAATCTTCACTATAAGCGCGACCGACAGCGATCTGTTTTTGTCGCACTACAATATCCGTCACCGCATCGGACAGTCCCACATCAACCTTATCAAGCAAGCCCGCCGCCCGCCGCACTACACCCCAATAGGGTGACCCTGATTTGTCGCCTTTACTGGCTTTGGCGTAGACCTCATTGAGTAAGTCCATCACAGTGACGGGAGCAGACCCAACCTGAGCATCAAAGTTTAATCCCTTTAGGCGGGTCAGGGTGCTGAGAAGCTCAATTTGTTCATATAGATTGGTTGACTCGCGCAGATTGTTTAATAAAGCATCGACATCAGTTTCATACTCCAATTTGAATTCTTGAGTGAGGCTGAGAGGATAATTTTGCTCTAAATTGTAGGGTAGATAATACTTTGTGACTGTGAGCGCCGTGACGGAGGAAGATTCAAACTCAAAGTCATATAGAGAATCGATTCGCTCAGTCCCAGACGTTAGCATAATTTGATTGAGGCGACCTAGCTGGACGGGTACATCTCCACAAAGCCCTTCTTGAAATTCTTGTACAAGATTGAGCAGCGCTTCTCGTCCGAGGTCTAGCATTTCATTAGTCAGCAGCAGCGTCATCGTCGGTCTGCCTAGATGATTCCAGTGGCGATGGATGTAGGCGAGTTCGCTTTTGATGCTGGAAACCAGAAAGTGATAATCGAGCGTTAGATAGAAGCGCTCAGGTTCTAAAAAGGACGGCAGGAAGGCGATCGTTTCTCCACAAATTTTGAAGATTCTAGAGGTAGTTAGCCCTCGCATTCGGCGCATGGGTCGTCCACTCAGCCCCAATTTATCGTTGCGTCCGACTTGAGCGTAAGCGGCAGCCAGTTCTCTCGCGTGACGAATTTGGATCGGTTCGACCTGCTTGAGGGTTTGAGTTTCGATATTATTGGCGGCGAGTCGAGTTTGCAGCGCCTCATTTTCGGCCAGCAGCGCGATTTGAACGGTGGCTTTACGAATTTGCCCGATGCGAAGATGGCACCCGATCGGATCGACATCGCCCACCGCCAGCAGCCCATCACTGAGCATTTGGGCCAATAGATAGAGACTTTGGGCCCAGACTAACGGGACGTTTTCGTTGGGAATGCGCGTCTGAGTGTGAGGTTTGGCTTTTTCAGCCTCGATCGTCGCTTCTGGCACAATGTACAACTCAGGCAGCAGTTTTAAGCCGTCTCGCTCGACGACCAGCCGATCCAAAAGTTGCAGATATTCTTGAGCCTGCAAGCGATCGCCGCGAAACAATCCATCCAGCGCCAGGTAAGTAAAAAACAGCGGCCATTCACATTCAATATGTTCAAACTGCTTGAGTTCCCACGGCTCATAGTGGAGGCGGCTAGTGTCTTCTAAGACGGTTTGGTGTCCGTCACGCAGGAATCGCTTGCAGCCATAGTTGCCCTCTAGCAGGTCAATGATTTTGTTGCGGGTACGATCGACCAGTTCTTCATCTTCGACAGCAAACGCAGGATAGCCGATCGCACTCAACAGCGCCGCATCGACTTCTTTGGAGCTTGATTCTCTGGGCAACAAGGATGCCAATGTCGTGCGACAGCGGGCGATTTCGTCGGGTAATACGTGAATAACAGAAGTCTGACTCCCTCGCACGCCGAACAGATTTAGCCCATTCATGGCTTCGAGAGCCGCTTTGGCCATGCCCACAGAACTGGCGTTGAGTTCGGGGTTGCCGTGATTGATTTTGTTGCCTCGTTCCCAGATGCCAAAGTCGGGTGTGCGGTAGGTGCGTCCGATGTAGTAGACGAGATTTTGAATAAAGTTGACTTCATCAAGGGTGAAGACGATCGCCAGCCCCGATGAGGTCATCTGCGCCAACATCAGCAAAAAAATCGACGTGGCATCCAGTTGCAAGTGGCCCCATTCATCGTCACCCACGACGACATCCCCCGTATCTGTATCGTATTTAGCGTGAAGCGCATCCAGGGGAGCCTGATTTTCTTTAAATTTCTCGACCTTTTTGGACTGGCGCATCATCGCAAACAGCAAGCCCCGCATCAATTTGATGACGCTGTGTTCTAGCTCAAAGGTGCGTCCCAGGTCAGTATCTAATTTGCGATACGCGAGTCCCAATCCCCAGACGGCGAGAATGCTGTAAACGTTGTCTCGTACCCAGGCATCGGTGTAGTCTCCGTGAGCGTTGACGGCCGTACTCGCAGGAAGCAACCCAGAAATGGGGTTTTGGCGACTAAGAATAATCGCTCGAACCTGCTCATAGTAATGGTTGAGACGAGTCTCTAAATCGCTGGGTTTGACTGCCATACTCTTCCTAAATGAAGCCATCAAGGATAAACTTCTGAATCACCCTGATCCAGATCCCTATATCTTATGAGCTAATGGGTTGAGGTGGGAGGATCAGCGATCGCATCAGATTATTTTTTGATTCACAGTCCTTCAAAATTGGGAGGTTGGGGGGCAGAAGTGCCCAATAGCGAAGCGAGAAAACTCCATCGAATTCACGTTTCATGAATGTATGCAGCTACTTTAGACGCATCAGAGGGATTTCGTCTGCTTCTAGAATGACAACTTTTCCATCTTGCCAGACAGCGATCGATTCTCCAAGTCTGCGGTGGCGTTTGAGGGCTTGAGCGATAGCAACTTTGACACCCTCTTTGATTTTTTGATGTTGAATTCTGATTTCGGCTTCAGTCATGGTCACTCCTGTTGATCTGAGTCCAGGTGTCTTGATCATAAATAATGGGAGGCTGCCTGAGAATACCTTCCGCAACTAACTGATATTCCGATGCTGAGTTATCAAAGACGATCCAACTGTCACAAAGTGGTAGGTACAGTTCCGTCAAGTTTCTGCGTCCTCGTTCGTTTATGGAAAGTTCTAAACTGGAGACAGCAATTCTAGAAAATCTCAGGAGGTTGGGTTTATGAGTTTGTCGTTACAAGAAGTGTTGCAGGAAATTGAGCAACTGACACCGGAAGAACAACTGGAAGTGATCAGCCATGCAGCAGAGCAATTGAAGCGCCGCGCAGTGGCTCAAACTTACTCAAAGCGGAGTTGGCAAGAGTTGCGGGGTGCTGCTCCCAACGTGCTAGGAGGACAAGATGCTCAAGCATGGGTAAATCAGTTACGTCGCGAGTGGGATGAACGAGAAAATCGGGCAGTTGAGGGTCTATGAAGCTTGAGACTGCTTTTCAGCAGGTGAGCCGATTATTTCTAGATTCGGCCCCAGTAATTTATTACATCGATCAGTATCCTGCCTATCTTGCCATCATGGATGCGGTATTTGACCATATAGAGTCGAGTTTGATTCGCGTGGTTACGTCTCCAGTCACCCTGAGTGAGTGTTTGATCTTACCAATTCGTCAAGGTGATTCATTTCAACAACAAGTGTTTACCGTCGCGCGTAAAACCCCTGTGCCCAGGGATGTAAGCGCGGGTGGTGACGAGTTGATGCTTTGAGCTATGCGAAACGCATTGAGCGGGTGATTGGCGAATGCCTTCGGCTAGAGCTACGTAACGACGAGGAACCACTACTCTCTCAAGCATCCAACAGATCAGCCCAGAATCTTTCGTCTTGACAGAATCTTCACGACTGATATCTATCTTCCAAACCTATAAGGTAGTATGACTATACTAATGCGAGATGCGCCTAGTGGAGTGTTACAAGCACCCCACTGAGACGGCTTCCCCCATGTTGAAGAAACCAACAAAGGAGCAAACAAAATTATGCCGGATTTTCTAAGGGCTAAACCATTAAAACTATTGACGTTTCTCCTCCTGCTAACAGCGTGTGAGCCAAATGAACTGTACCCAGTTCCAGTAGGCGGCGGCAACGGAGGGAGTTACAGTGCGCCTTCTCAGTCAGCACCCGCGCCGACTCCACTGGCACCCGTTAGCCCAATGCCAATGCTGAACGATCCAGAAACAGAAGAAGTTGTAGAGTACGATGAGCCAATTCTTGCATCAAGCCCAGAAGAAGCAAATCGAATCTGTCGAGAGAAAGCTTTAAGAGATGGTGTTGAGGTTTCCTGGGTGCAGCAACCATCAAAACCAAAGCAGGGAGCAAATCAACAATATCGCTGCTGGTTCAAAGCCACTCAATCAAAGGAGCAAAAATGAACGCAATTGAACAACTTGAAAGCCTAAGACTTCCCGTTGGGGCGAAACCAGGGCAAGCCATCTTGTTTGTTGATTTAACAGAAATTGACAATTCCTCAGAAGTGCTACAGCAACTCAGCTTGAATTACGAAATTAGCCTTCGATATCTGGAAACAGCAATCGGACTGCACGTAGTGGCTGTTTTGAGGGAGTTTGCCGACATCACCGATGAACAGCATGAGAAACTGCTAGAGGAATGGGAGTCTTTAGCGACTCGGATAACCCCCGACGACCCAAACAAAGCTGTTCGTCTATGGCGTGGACACGCAGGCAAAACTTCGCCTAAGGATGCTGCGTGAACTACCCCACCGCATGGCGGATGGGGCTTCCAATTTCAACCGGAACAGCCTTAGACACGGAAGATTTCCTTCCAGCCCTCGGACTTACATTCCGTCCATTGGCAGTAGCGCTAGTCCCTAACGCTAATACTCGCAAGCCTTCATCTCGAATGTTGATAGCTGCATTCACGTCTCTATCATGCTTTGTTTGGCAATTGGAGCAAGTCCAGCTACGCACATCGAGAGACAGGCTACCGACTTGATTGAGGCAAACGTGACAAGTCTTACTCGATGGGAAAAACCGACCGATTTCTAAGTAGGTCTTCCCGTCTTTTTCCGCCTTGTATTTTAGTTGTCTGGTAAATTCTGACCAGCCACAATCACTGATTGCTTTGGCTAAACAGTGATTTTTCACCATGCTTTTGACTGCCAGATTCTCAACAACGATGACTTGGTTTTCGTTCACCAGTTTGCGAGATAGCTTGTGCTGGAAGTCTTTCCGAGAGTTTGCAATTCTTTCATGTACCCGCGCCACAACGCGACGCGCTTTCTTGCGACGATTTGATCCTTTTACTTTGCGAGACAGCTTTTGCTGCTTACGCTTCAGATTCTTAGCCCGCTTTTTCAGAGGCTTAGGATTATCAAACTTAGAACCGTCTGAAGTGATAGCAAAGTGAGTTAGACCGACATCAATACCAACCGCCTTACCGTCTGAAGAAATCTTAATGTCCGGTAAGTCATCATCAAATAGCAGAGAGGCGTAATACTTCCCTGCGTGATTCATGCTGACGGTGACAGTTTTGATCTTGCCCTCAAATGTGCGGTGAATCTTGGCAGAAACAACGCCTAGTTTGCCGGGGAACTTCAGTTGATTGTCGTCAACGATTTGGACTTTTTGAGGGTACTGGATTGATTGCTTATCATGCTTCGATTTGAAGTTTGGGAACGATGCCCGTCCCTCAAAGAAGTTGACAAACGCTCTAGACAGGTTTAGCGACACGCTTTGCAGCACTTGACTGTAAGTTTCGCCTAACCACTCATACTCTTTCTTGAGAGCAGGTAGTCGGCTATTCATTCCGACTTGAGATAAGCCTTTTCCTGTCTCTTTGTAAAGTTCATTCGTTGTGTTCAGCGAATTATTCCAGTACCAACGGGCACAACCAAACGCCTGTGATAGCACTTGTTTTTGTTCGGTAGTCGGATAAATTCTGACCCTGACAACGTTCTTCATGTTGCTATTTTAACACGAATTCCATTTGTTGTAAATTCGTGCTGATATCAAAGAGATTGGGGCTTGCGCCCCTCGCTATCCATCCCCACCGTATAGACGGATGGGGAATTCCGCGAGAAGAGTTAATTTTCTTCTCTCTGTCCTCATTCTTCTCACTTTTTGAAGGACGGAAGAGGAAGGGAAAAAGATCAGAAATTCAAGATACGGCTTCCTTTCTTTCTTGTCCTCCGTCCTCGTTTTCTTTCTTGTCCTCCGCCCTCCGTCCTCGTTCTTCCGTCCTCCAGTTTGTTTCCAACTAATCCGATTTGAAGTAATCGGTAAACCTGAAGCTGCGGGTTACGGTAGAAATTCTGAGGTGTTTCCAACTAATCCGATTTGAAGTAATCGGTAAACGTGTTACAGGACAGATATTTACGTAGCTACTACTCCTAAGTTTCCAACTAATCCGATTTGAAGTAATCGGTAAACTCAACGCGATCATCGGTCGAGTAGGCAAAGGAGGCACGTTTCCAACTAATCCGATTTGAAGTAATCGGTAAACATTGAAAATCAAATTCCTGCGCTGCTTGCTCCTGTTAAGGTTTCCAACTAATCCGATTTGAAGTAATCGGTAAACACCAGGCAAATTACGACAGCTTGGTAAAAGGTGCTGTTTCCAACTAATCCGATTTGAAGTAATCGGTAAACCCAATAACGGGGGAACCAACGTGCAGCAGCAAAAGTTTCCAACTAATCCGATTTGAAGTAATCGGTAAACGCGGCGTAGAAGATCACATGTTGCGGCCTTTAGCTTTCAGTTTCCAACTAATCCGATTTGAAGTAATCGGTAAACTCGTTGACTGCTGGTTCATCACGAGAATCTGGGCACATGTTTCCAACTAATCCGATTTGAAGTAATCGGTAAACTCAAGGCAGCGGTTTCAACTCCACCTCGTTTCAACGCTGTTTCCAACTAATCCGATTTGAAGTAATCGGTAAACTCGCCTTTACCTGGTGGTGTTGGGCAGAATGGCTTTGAAGGTTTCCAACTAATCCGATTTGAAGTAATCGGTAAACTAACCGTTCAACCTACATGGAGTATGTAGAGTTTTACCTCGTTTCCAACTAATCCGATTTGAAGTAATCGGTAAACGCTAATCTCAATTTCGATGCGACCACTGGGACTTTTTCGTTTCCAACTAATCCGATTTGAAGTAATCGGTAAACTGTTAATCAGATCTTCATTGAAGGTTATAGCGTAAGAGTTTCCAACTAATCCGATTTGAAGTAATCGGTAAACTTGCCGATATGGATTTTTCAACCATGTCAAAAAAGATGTTTCCAACTAATCCGATTTGAAGTAATCGGTAAACGTGGGCTAACCAAGGTAACTCTTGTCAATTCGTAATTGAATGTTTCCAACTAATCCGATTTGAAGTAATCGGTAAACTCACCCCCCAGGGAGCCTTCTCCTAGAAGGGGTTTCAAGCCTCCAAACCACAGAGGGTCTTTTTGCTCATGGAATCACTATAGCATTGGGGCAAAAAATAGAGAAGTCAACAGCCGAAACACTTACGCAGCAGGCGACCCACAGAGGTCAACCAAAGAATAAGGCTTTCAGCGATCCGCCGACCTGTGTGGCAAAGCAGAGTTTCTATCAGAAAACATGCGGATCTCGGCCCCCAAAAAACACAGAAAAGCTCAAACAATGTAACAAGTTGGCGGTGGTTCAGGTAGCGGACTGCCAATGGTCAACACCCGCGACACCGCATCCTGCGAAATCCAATAAAACCGCACACTATCTTCTGAGTCCTTCACCTTGCCCTGCACCTTTTGATAAAGTTGCCGCATTTCCTCCAAACTCAGGAAACACTCAAACACCGAATATTGCACCCGTCGCCCATGCCCCTCCAAAAAATTTGAGAGCTTCAGTCGTCTCTTATCATCAGGAATGTCATAAACCACAACCACCAACATCAAATTACTCTCCGAAACGGTTCATAAGCACAACTCCCCAGCAGAGCCTTCACATACCGCTTCACCTGAAGCTGAATCACCCGTCGATAAGACACAGACGTTTGCACATCGGGATGAGACACCGTTTCACAAATCCGCGCCTCAAAATGCTTCAAAAACGTTCGCCGCGCCGCATTCTCCAAATAAATGCCACCCCCCACCTTGGGATAAGTAAAATCAGTCGGACTGAGAATCTTCTGATTTACTAGCTTTATCACCAACGTATCCACAATGGGAGACCGAAACTCCTCCATCAGATCAAACGCCAAATCCGCCCGTTGCCGCTCCATACCATGCAAATTGCCCAAATACGGATTCAGCCCCTCCGCCAGCAGCAAACTAAACACATTGTTGAGCAGCAGCGTATAGCCAAAACTCAGCAGCGCATTCATCGGATCTTTGGGCGGATGAAAATTGCGCTCCGTAAACGTAAACCCTGGATTGACAATCAGCTTACTCAGCGCTGAAAAATACTGCGCCGCCCCCGCTCCCTCATATCCCCGCACCTGATCGATCGATGCCGCATCATCCAACCGTCCCACTGCTTCCCGCAATTCATCGAGTCGAGCGATCGCAGTCACGACTTCTGGAAATTGCCGCTTTCGATTTAGCCGTAGCAGCCCTTGCTTAGAGTTCCAGAGTTTCCCTTGCACGATAGATTTTGCGATCGCCAGCCGAAAGGCCTGATCTTTCTGACGCTCAAACTGAGCCGTCTCCAGCGTGAGATTGGCAGATTCTGCACTCCACAAATGCCCCTTGTATTCTCCCAATTGCGTCAGAAACACCACAGGGATCTTCAACTCCAGACAGGTCGAAATCACAGCCGTCGTCAGTTGAATATTGCCAAACACCAAAATTCGCTCAACTTCCCGAATCGGAATTTCAAGCTTCGGCTCTTTGGGCGGCTGCACCACAAAGCACTCCTGTTCGCGACTCATCACCGTTCCCTGTTGAACTAGATAAAGCGTTGCCATATCAATTTTCCAAGTAGTTTCATCCGAAGCGATCGACCCTGAATCATGCGATCTCACTTGATACCCCAACACCACAAACAATGGCGGCGGGATCGGAGTCTGCGCGGACTTCAGCGCCTCCACCAATGCCCATTGCATCTGGGTAGGTTGCACAATGGGATCGGCATGAATCAGCCGAAGCCCGTCATCTTTTGCCCTTGTCAAGTTCTGATCTTGGGCAGGCTTTTTGATCTGCACGACCACCGTTTTGGCAAATGCATGTCCCAAAAACCGAAAGCCGCGATCGAAGTTAGTGATTTGTGTTTTTTCTGGATGCAACTTCAACTTCATTGCACTCAACAGATCAGCAACCTCTTGCTTGGCCTCAATGATTCGCCGCTCTGTGCGGGCCATCACCAAAAAATCATCCGCAAAGCGAACCACTTTTAGCCCCAATTCTGTCAACCGTTCATCCAAATCATCCAGGTAAACATTGGCAAGAATTGGCGAAACCACCGCACCTTGGGGAATGCCTTTTTGCCGCATCACTAACCCTGCGCCCGTCAAAACAGGAGCCGTAATCCAAGATCGAATCAGCGTTAAAAACTTTGGCTCATCCAACTGTTCTCGCACTTCTGCCAACAAGCGATCGTGCGAGATCTCGCCAAAATAATTCACAATGTCGGCATCCAAGACCCAGGTATGGCCGCGATCGCGCCAATATCCCACTCGTTCTACCGCTAGTAGATGCGATCGCCCAGGGCGATAGGCAAAACTACACGGCTCAAACTGAGGTTCGAGCAGGGGATGTAGCACATTCAGAAGCGCTTGCTGCACAATGCGATCTCGAACCGTTGGCACCCCTAGTTCTCTGACTCCTCCCAATTTCTTAGGGATCAGAATTTACCGCAACGGTAACGGATGATAAGTTCCTTGAGCAACGGCTTTTTGAAGAACAGCGAGATATTGATCTGCTTTTAGGGTAAAGTGCTCGATCGTTTCCCCATCCACACCTGCACAGCCCCGATTTTCTGCAACGTCCTCCCAGGCAATCCGAAAGTTCTCAAAGCTGAGAAAGCGATCATAAAAAGCCATCACGTCTCATATCAATTCAAAGATTCGCTACAAATGCTTCGGTCTAGAGATTGCCCCTACCTCATTTGCAGGATTCTCGGTTCTGTGTTGTATTCAGGATTTAAATGAGTATCGTTTATCGTCTCTTCACTTCGCCCTATTCATGCCATCAAATCAAACGCCTTGACTCCGGTTGGCTAGATCAGGCAGGGGCCTCTCTGTTTGGCTCGTCTACTGCGGTCTCAAACAGATCGGCTAAATTGCAGCATTGCAGCAGTTGGGCACTTTCTGGAATTAAGGAATCTTGCAGCTTGTATACTTGCTGAAGAATGGCTAATTCACGTCCATATTCACGCTGAACCGTCTCGATCGTTTCCTCTGGTGCAGTCGTCAAGGGAGGCGTTTTTAATAAGTAGAGCGCCATATTGATGTTTGACAAAGGGTTTCGTAGCTCTTGATAAAAGTGGTTGAGTAGACCATCGCGAGTGCCAGAATTTTGCTCCGATGCGGAAGTTTGAGACACATCGGGGCGAGAGCGATCGCTGGCTTCCTGTCTCGCGATCGCTTGTCTACTAAAGCGTTTGAGTAGTGCAGATTGTTTGGCTAATCGTCCTGAAATCGCCCCCAAAAGCTCAGTTGCAGTACAAGGCTTGGTGAGATAGTCATCCGCCCCCAACTCCATGCCGTATCGAATATCAGACTTGGTGCTTCTCGCGGTCAGAAAAATAAAGGGAATCCCAGCCGTTTCGGGAGATTTTCGCAAATGCGTCAAAACAGAATAACCGTCTAAATCGGGCATCTGCACATCGCACAAAATCAGATCAGGATGATGCTCACGAGCAAGATTAACCCCCACATTTCCATTCTCTCCCCCAATGCCTCGAAAGCCCTCAGCTTCTAATAAATCTAAAATTGATTCTCGAACCGTTTGTTCGTCTTCAATGACTAAAATTGTTTTCATCGCTTGCCTGCATCCTCAACGGCAGTGTGACTGTAAAAGTGGTGCCTTTTTCGACTTCGCTGACGACTTCAATCGTGCCGCCATGTAAGTCAACGCACTGTTTGACGATCGATAACCCTAACCCAGTACCCGGAATGCCATGTACATTACTGGCGCGGTGAAAGGAGTTAAACAATTGTGCCTGGTCACTTTCTGGAATACCAATACCGTGGTCTTGAATACGGAAAATTGCATTCTCTTGATTACAGATTAAATCAATTAAAATACTTTCACCTTGTGGAGAATACTTAACTGCATTTGAAAGCAGATTAGTCAGGATGTGTTGTAACAGTTTCTCGTCTAAGTAAGGGAGTTGAATATCGTTTTCTGATGGATTAATTGAAATGCCTTTATACTCAAATTGAATTGTGCAGGGCTTTACTTGTGACAGTTTTAATTCTTCGATTAAGTCCTGACAAAATTGGATTAAATCGATCGGTTTTGGCTTATATTGCAGTTTGCCTGCTTCAGTTTCTCCAACTAGCAAAACTTCGTTAAGTAGCTGATTCATGCGCCTGACTGAAAGTTGAATGCGTTGAAGGTAAGTTGTTTTTTTGGCATCCGTTAATTGGTCTCCGTAGCGCTCTAAAAGCTCGGTCGAAAAGAGAATTGCGTTTAATGGATTACGAAATTCGTGAGAGACAACGGAGACAAATCTTGATTTGAGTTCATGCACTTCCCGTTCTTTGTCAAGAGAAGCTTGAATTGCGGTTTCGGCTTTGTGACGGGAGAGCGCAATCTCGATCGTTGTGATCAATTCTCGGTCTTCAAAGGGTTTGAGAATATAGCCAAAGGGTTCTGTAATTTTTGCGCGACTGAGGGTGTTTTCGTCCGCGTGAGCCGTCAGATACACAACAGGAAGATGGAAAGTTTGACGGATTTTCTCAGCCGTTTCTACGCCATCTATTTCGCCGCGCAGCCGAATATCCATCAGCACCAGATCAGGCTGAAATTGAGCAACATTTTCTAACGCCTCAACCGCACAGGTCGCGATCGCCACCACTTCATAACCTGCATTGAGCAAGCTGCTTTGAATATCTAAAGCAATGATGCTTTCGTCTTCTACAATTAGGATCTGAGCGGGTGGCATGGGCTAAAATTTTTGTTTTTGATCGGTAAAGTTAATTTTGAAGGTAGAGCCATTTTCTCGGTCTAAATCAAGGGTGCCTTGAAGCTGTCTGGTTAAATTACAGACTAATTGTAATCCTAATGATTTTGTTTTACGAAAGTCGATATCAGAGGGCAACCCAGACCCGTCATCCTGCACGACTAGAAGATAGCGATCGTTCGTTTCCGCAGAGAGCGCAATACTAATTTGACCAGACTTCTCAGTAGAAAAAGCGTATTTCAAGGAGTTAGAAACGAGTTCATTAATAATCAGACCACAAGGGATTGCGGTGTCAATACTCAGCCGAACATCTTCAACAGTGAGATTGAGAGAAACGGCTCGTGAACTAATGGAATAAGATCGAAATAAATCATTCACTAGACTCCGAATATATTCTGCGAAATCTGTTTTTGCTAAATCCTCTGATTGGTACAACTTTTCGTGAATTAAGGCCATTGCCCGCACTCGATTTTGGCTTTCCTTAAAAACTTCTAGAATACGATCGTCTTTAATGTACCCGGCTTGTAGTTTGAGCAAACTAGAGATAACTTGCAGATTGTTTTTAACGCGATGGTGAATTTCTTTGAGCATCACTTCTTTTTCTTGTAGCGATTCTCGAATTTGATTTTCGGCTCGTTTGCGATCGGTAATATCAATGACTGACCCAATGATTTCAACCGGATGCCCCTGGCGATCGCGCAGTAGTTTCATTCCATCTCGTAGCCACCGATAAGACCCATCTTGGTGCAAAAACTGATATTCACAACTGACTTGCTCTGTGACAAATAGTTGAGACATTTTGGTTAACACATTGGGCAAATCATCCGGGTGAATGCGATCGATCCAAAAGTGCGGATCTTTGAGATATTGCCACACTTCATAGCCAAGTTGTTGGATGACATTTTCGCTAACAAAAGTGCAGGGTCGATTGCGATTGGGTTGACAAGTATAGATGACCGAGGGATTAGAAGAAAGCAGATATTTGAAGCGAGCTTGAGTGGCGAGTAAGGCTTTTTCGGCCCATTTACGATCGGTAATATCCCGCTGTAGGGCGACGTAGTGAGTCAGGTTTCCGGCGGGATCAACGATCGGGACAATGTTCAAATCTACCCAAAATTCAGAGCCGTCTTTGCGGTAGTTGAGCAGTTCGATTTGAATAGGTTTGCCGTGATTAAGCGCGTGACGAATTTTGTCTAACTGGACTCGATTACTTTTGGGCCCTTGTAGAATGCGCGGCGTTTTTCCTAACACTTCTTCGGCGCTGTAGCCTGTCGAAGCGGTGAATGCAGCATTCGTATAAATGATTTTAGGATTGTCAGAATTTGCGTCTGTAATAATCACCGAATCATTGCCATTGACGACTACAGATTCTAAAAGTCGCAATCGGTCTTCTGCGCGCTGGCGTTCTTGTTGAGCTTGGGCTTCTTGTAGGACGATCGACAAATAATCTGCAATCTCCATCAGCGTCGCCACTTCATAATCACTCCATTCACGAGGTTCGGGGGCATTAAAGCAGAGTAGCCCTAATTTTTGATTAGAGTGTTGCACCGGGACAGAGAGAATGGCGCAAGCCTTACGGGCCACCATCGAAGCGGCGATCGGGGACAAAAACGCCTCCTGAGTGACATCTTGAATGATGATCGGCTGACGGCGATCGATAATTTCTAGATAAGTGGGTGCCTCAGATAAGTCTTCGACCATTCCCTGCAAGGTCGGCATCGTTTCTGGCTGTACCGAGTGGACGGCTGTGAGCAATCCATCATCGATCACCCCATACAAAACGCGCAGTGTCTTAAAGTAGCGGCCAATTTGTTGAATGGTCGATTCAATGACTTGCTCGACTGACAATCCTGCTGTGATTCCAGTTGTGATGCTATTTAGCAATCGTAGACAGATTTGACTTTCTCGTAGACTTTGTTCAATTTGTTTGCGTTGAGCGATTTCTTGCTGTAGCTGCTCATTGGTGCTTCGGAGTTCTACAGTACGTTCTTCTACTCGAATTTCAAGTCTTTCTTTAGCGTTGCGTAAAACTGATTCGGCTCTTTTCTGTGCAGTGATATCGGTAGCAACTCCAATTAAGCCCACAACCTGATCTTGTTTGTCTCTCAGTGGCGTTGCGCGAGTGTCATAAATTATGCCGTTAACCTCGATCGTCAGGCTGCCTTCAGACCCTGCCAGTACTTGTTGCGCTGCTTTTAACAACTCTGGATGGTCTTGGTATAAGTCAAACATAGATCGCCCAACGACTTCGCCTGACTTACGCCGAATTGCACTCAGTCCTTTGCCTTCAGAAAGGGTAAAAATGCCGTTACGATCGAGGGCATATAAAATCGTTGGCGTATTGGTGACGACGGTTCGCAGCAGTTTTTCTCGTTCTGCTAGTGCGATTTCTGCCCGTTTTGCTTCTGTGATATCTCGGCAGCTAATAACTCGCCCAATGATCTGATCGCCCAGTCGCTGAGGTTTTGAATAGCGCTCAAACACTCGACCATCTTTGAGTTCTAAAATAATTTGACTTTCGAGATTGGGCTGCTCAAATTCTGCTTTTAATTGATGTAAAAAAACATGGGAATTTTGCAACTGGTCGATCGCTTTTTCTAATAGTTCTTGCTCACTATCTAACGATTCGACTAGCCCCCACTGCTCAGAAAATTTGTGGTTAAAGTTGAGAATATTGCCGGAGATGTCGATCGCTAAAATTCCGTCGGCTGTGGCTTCTAAAGTGGTTTGTAGTAAACAGAGCGATTGTTCTAAATTGGCGCGTGTGCGTCTGCGTTCGGTAATGTCGGTGATCATCGCCAATACGCCTTTGTAGGTGCCCTGGGTAAAGATGGGTGTGGCAGAGACGATCGCCCACAAATCAGCCCCATTTTTGCAGAGAAACTTACAGTCGTGCTGTCCCTGATCACCCTGACGCAGACGATCCAAACACTGGGCCGCGATCGCTTGTCCTTCTGCATCCATAAAGTCAAACAGCGACTTACCCAGCATTTCTTCGACGCTGTAGCCCAACATCTGAGCGAGTCTGCCATTCGCAAAGCTGGTTTTTTCTGCTGTATCTAAAACCCAAATTCCCTCAGTGGCGGTTTCAATAATCCGGCGATATCGTTCCTCACTTTCCTGGAGGGCGGGTTTGGATTGGCTAATTTCTGCCTGCAACTGGGCGATCGTGCTTCCAATTTCTGCTAGATACGATCGCACCTGCTGCACCTGCGAATCGGGGAAAGAAGCCGTCTCAATCCACTGGTCGATCGCTTGCTGCAAGGCGGTGAATGGTGGCGAATCGGGCAATTGCATGATCTCGTCGGCAGGGTTCGTGAAGGCATTAGGACTTGGCTTTGAATTTCCGGTCGGCTGTCCCGGTCGGCTGTCCCCGAATATTAAGGATTTTCCGCAACTCTTTGAAGTTCAAGGGTAGTGTTCCCTGCATAATGGGATCTGCAACGGTATTGTCACTTAGCTACTTTTCTCTTCTGGCTATGTAGTTCTCTCTATGGTTTATCGGTTGCTCAAAAACTTTTGATTAAGCCCCTCACAAATTTACTGATGGAAGCCGTTCTAAAAAATCTGGTTGGAGAAGCTGGTGTTTGTCCCTGGGACAGTCTGGAGGCGACGCAGCGATCGTCCCTTTCTCAAGCGGCTCCGGGAAGTACGATCGCCTATGTCGTCTATCCCCACAACTCAACAGAATTGGCGGCTGTCATAACCTGTGCCGCCGAAAATGGCTGGCGAGTCTTGCCCTGTGGTGGTGGGAGTAAGTTGGGCTGGGGCGGACTGGTACAAGGCGTGAATTTGGTGGTCAGCACTCAACGGCTAAATCGAGTCATCGACCATGCGATCGGGGATTTGACCGTGACGGCCGAGGCAGGTTTGTGCTTTTCAGACTTACAAACTGTGTTGGCTAAGGCGGGACAATTTTTGGCGATCGACCCTAGTTATCCCGATCGCGCCACATTGGGAGGCATCATCGCGACGGCTGATACAGGCTCTCTACGACATCGCTACAACAGTGTGAGAGACATGCTTTTGGGCGTTTCGTTTGTTCGCAGTGATGGGCAGATCGTCAAAGCGGGCGGGCGAGTCGTCAAGAATGTAGCAGGCTATGACTTGATGAAGCTGCTGACTGGATCTTATGGAACGTTGGGCATCTTGACGCAGGTGACGTTTCGCGTGTATCCGATTCCAGAAGCCTCTCAGACCGTGGTATTGGCGGGCGACAGAGACAAAATTGCTCAAGCAACCCAAACCCTGATCAACTCTGCGTTAGAGCCGTCGGCGATCGACCTGCTCTCCAGTCAGACCATGAGAACTTTAGAGCTGGGTTCAGACGTGGGGTTAGCCGTCCGGTTTCAGAGCATTGGTGCCAGTGTCAAACAGCAAGCCGCGCAGATGGTAGCGTTAGCCACCGCCTTGGGATTGTCTACGACCCTTTACGCTGAGTCAGCAGAAACCCTTCTATGGCAACGATTGGCTCAACAAATGCCTACGGCTGCCCAGTCCGACACGATCGCCTGCAAAATAGGAGTCAGACCATCTGAAGCGGTCGCTGTTCTCAGTCAAATTGAGGAAAAGTTAAGTAGTGCAATTGCCCTGATTCATGCCGGAAGTGGAATCGGCTTTTTGGTGTTAGACCGTGCCGTGACCCGATCAACGCAAATTTTGGAGGTACGATCGATCTGTGAAGCTGCGGGTGGCTATTTGTCTCTTCTACAAGCGCCGATCGCGTTCAAACAGCAGATGGAGGTTTGGGGCTATTCGGGCAGTGCGATCGAGGTGATGAAGAAAATCAAACAGCAATTTGACCCTTCGGCACGCTTAAGTCCTCACCGTTTTGTAGGCGGTATTTGAAAAATAGAATTAAAATGCAAACGTTTGAACCCTCCACAAATTCTGAATCTTCTGAACCGACGGCCGCAAGATTTCTAGGCTTTGACCCCAATCAGCCGCCCGATCCCACCCTGATCGATAGCTGTGTTCACTGTGGATTTTGCTTATCGACCTGTCCGAGCTATCGCGTGATTGGCAAAGAAACCGATTCGCCGAGAGGTCGGATTTATCTGATGGATGGCGTGAATGAAGGTGAAATTCCGCTTTCTCCGGCGACGGTGCAGCATTTTGACTCGTGTTTGGGCTGTTTGGCTTGTGTGACGACCTGCCCATCGGGCGTGCAATACGACAAATTGATTGCGGCTACCCGTCCTCAAGTCGAACGCAACCAC
The DNA here is from genome assembly GCF_052939495.1 of Phormidesmis sp. 146-12. Lineage (NCBI taxonomy): Bacteria > Bacillati > Cyanobacteriota > Cyanophyceae > Leptolyngbyales > Leptolyngbyaceae > Phormidesmis > Phormidesmis sp. 146-12. The sequence goes on from NZ_JBJPHS010000020.1 coordinate 70,249, forward strand.
GATCGCCCCCTTCCCGAAAAGCTTTTGAGACAACTGATTTTCTCGGTGTTTCCCTATCCTCAGCGAATGCGGGTCTTGTTGCGACCGTTGGGGCTGTATCAAAAATCGGGTCTGCAAAAAATGGTGCGATCGCTCGGTTTTCTCAAGCAGATTTCACCTCAGTTGGCGGCGATGGAGTCGATGTTGCCTAAGATCGCGCCCCAGGCGTTTGTGGATACGATTCCGACCTTTATTCCCGCTGACGGAGAAAAGCGCTATCGAGTCGGGATGCTGTTGGGCTGTGTGCAGCGATTATTTAACCCAGATGTCAATGATGCGACGGTGAGAGTGTTGACAGCAAACGGCTGCGAAATTGTCGTGCCCAAATCTCAAGGGTGTTGTGGGGCGCTGTCTCATCACCAGGGGCAAGAAGATCAGGCGAAAGTCTTTGCTCGTCAGATGATCGACAGTTTTGCTAACACGGGTGTAGATGCGATCGTGATCAATGCGTCGGGCTGCGGTCACACGCTCAAAGAATACGCCCACATTTTGCAAGACGACCCAAACTATTCCCAAACGGCTAAAGAATTTGTCAGCAAAGTCAAAGATGTTCAAGAATTTCTCGCAGAGGTGGGGCTGACGGCCAAACTTTCTCCGCTTCAAGACAAGCCATTAGTGATGGTTTATCAAGATGCCTGTCATATGCTGCACGGACAAAAGATCAGTCTGCAACCTCGCCAATTATTAAAACAAATTCCCGGTGTGCAATTGAGAGAACCGATCGATGCTGCGCTCTGTTGTGGAAGTGCAGGGGTATACAACATTCTCCAACCTGACGTAGCCGAAGAGTTGGGTCGCCAAAAAGTTGAGAACTTGACCAATACCAAAGCGCAAATTATCGCGTCGGCCAACATCGGTTGCTATGTACAAATCACCAAACATTTAGAACTACAACACAAAACAATCCCTGTTTTACATCCAATGCAGTTGTTGGACTACTCGATTCGGGGTATTCAGTTACCAAAGGATTAAATTCATGAGTGATAACGAGTCATAAAAAATGGATGCCTCCACAGATAGATCTTATTAAGAAATAAATCTCTCACAAGATAAGTAGGTTTTGAGAAATCAACCTTCTACAGTTGAAGCACATTCCTGTAGAAACTTTGGTCGTGAGCATTTATATCCTTGAACTCCTGGTAATTGGGTTATTGCTGTTGATGGTGACGCTGGGGTCGGGGTGGATTGCTCGTTTGCCGCTCTCCTATGCACTCATCTATCTCATTGTTGGAATTGTTCTCAGTCCCTATGGATTTAATCTGATTCAAATTCGCCCGGAGACAGAATTTTTAGAACGAGTTGCTGAATTTGTAGTATTGATTTCTCTGTTTAGCTGCGGCCTGAAAATGAATCGCCCCTTGCGGCTTTGGGCGTGGAATTCGACCGCTCGACTAATTGGATTTTTGATGCCCATCTCGATTTTTGCGTTGGCAGCGATCGGTCACTGGGTTCTCAAAATGGATTGGGGGCCAGCGATTCTCTTGGGTGCAATCTTAGCCCCAACTGATCCGGTTCTCGCGTCTGAAGTGCAATTGGATGACCCAAACGATCGCGACGAACTCAGATTTGGTCTCACGTCTGAAGGCGGACTCAACGACGCGCTGGCCTTTCCGTTTGTCTATTTTGGACTGCGATCGCTCAAAGACCCTAACTGGGACAACTGGTTTAAAGAATGGGTGGCGATCGATTTGCTTTGGGCGATCTTTGCCGGATTGGTCATGGGCTACCTGGTTGCTAGAGTGATTCGATGGGTCGATCACAAGCTGCAACGAGTGCAAACAGTGGATGAGTTGATGGAGGATTTCGTCGCATTAAGTATCGTTTTAATCAGCTACTCGCTCACCGAAATTATTAATGGCTACGGTTTTTTAGCCGTCTTTGTCGCGGGTGTGACGATGCGCCGCCGTCGCGATCTTGATAAATCCATTTCACAACTACACTTCATCGAGCGTCTCGAAAAACTATCAGAAATTGGGACGATTCTTCTGCTGGGTTCTCTGTTGCGTGTTGAACCAATGCTGCGCTTTGCGGGAGATGCTTTTATCGTGGCAGGGGCGCTCTTTTTGGTGATTCGTCCGGTGGGTGCCTGGCTGAGTACGATCGCCCTTCCTGGTCACCCGGCTACTCGCTGGCTCTATGGCTGGTTTGGCATTCGCGGCGTTGGTTCGATTTACTATCTCGCGTATGCACTCGGCTCTGGACTAAAAGGTGATACCGGAGAACGCATTGCCTGGATTACGTTTATTACGATCGTTCTTTCGGTGATCTTGCACGGTGTGACCGCAACGCCTCTGATGAAGTGGTACGAACGCAACGTCGAAGGGAATACCATACTAGAAGAAGATCCTGCACAACATGAAAGAGATGTAGAAGGGGCATAAAAATTATGCAAAGATGAACCCAAACAGCCGCTCAACTTAAATTAATACAACATCCAATTCAACGTGTTAATTGTGAATTTGATTGTTAATTGTGAATTTGATGGTAAATTTTCCCCTGCGTTGTTGAGAACTTCTGCCCCCCAACCCCCGAATTCTGGGAAACTTTCAGACAAGATTTCCGGTTCAATGTCCTTGCTGAGATCCTTCGCCCCTAAATCCCCCAAAAATGCGGGACTTTGAGCCGTCGTCATGGCTTTGAACTTTGGAAATCTTTCCTTTGTCAAAGTCCCCCAGAATGGGGGATTTAGGGGGCTGAAGCCGCCTGAAACGAAGTGACAACGACTTGTGTCTACACGGTAGCCTAGTAAGGCGGGGAGCTATCCCACCTTTATGAGTGGGTATGAGTGGGGAAGCCGTAGGCAGAGGGTAGAGAATCTGTGGCAATGGAAGATCAAAGTGATATTAGCGGGGATCAGTCTGCCACACTCTTGAGATACAAAGGGAAACTTGGAGCGACAACCGGAGCGCAGAAATCCATCAAATTCACGTTAAATCAAGGGCAATTAGTAGCGAAAGACTGCCGCGACAGGGGTATCATCGGGCACTTTTTCCGGTTCGACAGCGTAGACCGTTCCGCCATGAAAAATGGTTTGAATCGCGGCTGCATTGAGCAGATCTTCATCGCCAGGTTGAGCATCGTTGTGCATTTCAAGCTCCATTGAATCAGGATCAAAATGCCCCCATTTTTGCACACCCACCGGAACGAAAAGCTGTTCTACACGACCATAAAACGCGCCTTGAATCACTTCATCTAAATTGTTTGATCCTTTGCCAGCCGCGATCGACTCATGATAGTAATCGATCGCTTTTTGCTGGTCTGTTTCAAACTGCGGCTCTACGATCGCCCAAGCTTCTGCATGAAGTCCTTGGGGGGTTTGCTGCTTTGTATTGTGTTGGATTCCTTCTTCAACAATGAAATTGTAGGTGTTTGCTTCGTGATAAATGGGCAGCAAATAGTTAACACCTGCTAAAACAAGAGGCGATCGCCGATTGCGAAAAAAGTCGTGCAGCGCTCTATCAACTAGGTGAAAATATTGCAGCAGATCTTCCTTGACGTTTTCGCGCTCGCCTCCCTGTCCGTGATATGAGCCACCACCTTGTAAGGCTGCACGACCTGCACCACCGCCCTGTCGCCGCTGTTCATCTTTGGCTGTCTCGTCATACTGCAACGCTTCATCCATGTGCTTGGGCAAGCCTTCGATTTCAATTTCACGAGTAATGCCGTAGCGGTTGCCCTCCACAAGACGCACGTCGCGCTGACCCAGGGTGAGAATATAAAAGCGATCGTCTCCACTCAACAGGGGAATTAATGGCTTGAGATGAAAGCGATCGCTCACGATGACCAGTTCTATCAGGTTGATCGGCACGCGATAATAACGGAAAAATCTCTCTGCAATAAACAAAGCTAAACCTGCGTTTTGATTCTGCCAAAATTCATTGTTACCCAATGCGATCGCGGGCTGAAGAAGTTGACCTGCATCAGTCGGGCGCAATCCATATTTTTCTAATTCTGCTTCTGCCTGTCGAATTAAATTCTTAAAACGGAGAGTGTTTTGCTGAGTTTCTGAACCAAGCTGCACAGTCGGCATGTAGATTGACACACACAATCCTTGCGGCTGTTCGACAAGTTCTTTCAGTTCTTCGATCGAAAGAAAGCTCATATGATTAGGGTGAAAATTAACGAGAGATAAATGTGAATTACTCACACAAAAATCGTAAAAATCTTTTTAAGCCGAAGCCCCTGCCCAATGGTAGAAAACAAAGGTAGAAAAGCAGCCCGATCGTCTAGAAGCCTAATTGAACGTGAATTCGATGAGAGTTTTTTCGCTTCGTTGTTCACGGCTTCTGCCCCCCAACCCCCCAATTTTGGGGGACTTTCAGAGAGGAATTCTGGTTCAAAGTCCCTCACTCGTGGGGGATTTAGGGGGCGTTCCTGGATCTAAAAGCGAAGCGAAGCGTTCATCGAACTGACGTTAATTGACTGACGAAACTTTTTGCTTGGCGGTTAAAACCGCAGCTATAAAAACAAAATCCACCGTCGCGGCATTAACAAACCCCTGGCTGGAGCTAGTCTGCGAAGGCGGACTTCGTTCTTCTAGGCGCGAATTCTATTCGCCAGCGCCCAGGACTTGTCCCTCTTCTTCAATTCGATGCTGAATTGTAATGCCTCGACTCTGCATGACTTGTTCAAACAAGTCGGTCGATAACGCTTGCTCGATCGCCCATACGCCCGGTTTTTTTAACTGCCCAGATAACAACAATTCCACGACGGTTCCGGTGCCAACTCCTGCGGCGATCGCGGTGTCTGAATGAGTCAACGTCGAATAACAGCGAGTCGGCTGACCATTCTTAGTGCCAATCACTTCTGAACGAATCGCTACCCCAATGCCGCTAAAGCGATCGGTAACATCGGTCATAAAGTGGCTGACATAGGACAAAAATTCAATCACGGCTGAATTGCGTAGCCAGCTTGGATGCCACCAGCGCGCTACACTCCAGGTCAGATAATTGTAGAAGCGGGGCACCGTTGCAAACTTGGTAATCACTGTTTTGACGGAAAAAGTATCTGGTAATGTAAAAGCTTCTGGCATATCGAACCAGTAAACGCCAATTTTTCCATAGGGTTCAGGAAACTCGACGACTTCACGATCGCTGTAGGGTTTGACCGATCGCCATTCGCCATTCATCCAGGCCTCAAAGGGTCGCTGTAGCCCCAAAAAAGTCGTTCTCATCACCGTCACGCCTGCCCCACCAGACCCAGAAACCACGTAGCTGAGATGAATCGTTTCTGCCTCATCTAACTGCTCAACGCCCTGCCGCACCATACTATTGGAGATGCCTGGAAAGATGCCCGTATTGATCACGGCGGTGACTCCAGCGGCTTCGGCCTGAGTGCGATATTCGAGAGCTTTGCGCGTAAAGGAAGGATGATCGCTGACATCAACATAGCTGACTCCATGTTCAATACACAGTCTCAACACAGTGGCATCGCGATAGTGAAATGGGCCAGCACAGTGAACGACCACATTGACAGCAGAAATCGCTTCCTGCAAAGTTTTTTGATCCGCGAGATCGATCGTGAGAAATCGTACTTGATCGCCCAACAATTCGCTTTTGTGTTCGCCTTTTGTGAGATTGCGTCCGGCGATCGTCACCTGCGCCTGGGTGTGCGCCAACAAATCGGCTGCAACTTTACTGCCCACTCGTCCACTGCCACCGAGAATTAAAACTTGGTCTGTCATGCGATCGTCCGGTTCACAATTTTTTAGATGAGAGAGTTTCGCAAAATGCTCTCTGGCGAGTCAGGAATGCTGCTGCCCTCAATTATTTTCCCCGATTTTGAGCCACTACTTCTGCTTTAACACGGCGCCAAAGGTAGATTTCAAGGATTCTGTTGCATCTCGTAATGTTTGCACGATCGGCTGTTGAGCATGAATAAAAACTCTCGCACAATTGCGTCCTGGCATTCCTGAAATCGAGCCACCGGGATGGGTTCCGGCTCCCGTGAGAAACAGTCCGTCGATCGGAGTCTTATAGTTGGCCAATTCTGGCAACGGACGGAAAAATACCATTTGATCGAGTGTCATATCAATGTGATAGTAATTTCCTTTGAGTGCGCCCAACCGTTCGCCTAACTCTGCGGGACTTTCGACTCGACGAGCGATCGTCGCTTTCTTCAAATTTGGCGCGTATTCAGCCAGTTTATCGAGACAGCGATCGGCCACTTTATTCTTCAAATCATCTGTCCAACCTGTGCCATTGAGTCCGGCACCTTCTGCGCCTTCAATTTGGTAGGGGGCAAAGAATTCGATCCACAAAGTGTGCTGGCCGTCGGGTGCCATTGTCGGGTCGAGCATCGTCGGCTGAACAACATACATCGAGGGATCGGCATCAGGAATTCGACCGATCGCGGGTTCCGTGTGAGCAATCTCGACATGTTTAACGGAATCAGCAATGAGAATGGAACCGATCGTATAGTCGTCTCGGTGATTGTAACGCTCAAATCTCAAAGGCTCTGATAACGCGCAATCAATTTTGAGAATGGTTTCGTTGTTATTAACGATTCGCCGCTCTAATCGCTCGCGCAATTCTGGAGAAGCCGCATCGACATCACTGTGATCCATGAGATTTAGAAACAATCGCTTCGCATCGATATTAGAAATTACGCCTTTTGTAGAACGATATTCCTGCCCATTAGACATGCGAACGCCAACCGCACGACCATCATCAACGAGAACCTGTTTGACCTTTTGATCGGTGAGAATTTCGCCCCCCAAACTTTTGACCAACTTGACCAACGCCTGCACCAGTGCGCCTGTTCCACCTTTGGGCCGTGCCATTCCAGGATGGTGTCGCATCGCCATCATCATCGCTCCGATCGCTAAATTCTTCTGAGAAGGGGGCGCACCCAATTCACACGCCAATCGAGCCAGGGGCGCTTTGACAATCTCCTCATCAAACCATTCATTGAGAATATCTTCGGCGCTCGTCAACATATTGCGAACGAAATCCAGCACCTTATTTGACGATCCCACAACGGACAGCAAATCCTTGATTTTAGAAATATCGTAGTTACCAAGAATATCAATGACTGATTTGGGCGGCGCATTAAACATCGGCACCATTGCATTCACAGCCCGCTGCCAATAGCTTGTAAATTCTGCATATTTTTGAGCATCCCGATCGCTATATCGCGCAATCTCTGCACAGGTTTTCTCGACCGATTGATGCGCCAAAAAATACTTACCATCGGGATGCGGACAAAACACAACCGGATCACAAAATAGATATTCCAATCCATACTTTTCCAGTTCTAATTCCTGCACAACCGGGCCGAGGTGAATAAACTCATGGTCGATCGCACATAAATTAAATTTAAACTCCGGCGTTTCAGGAATGACTGCTTCGGTTGTGGCCGCTCCTCCGGGCACCGATCGCTTTTCTAGCAGCAACACTTTATATCCCGCCTTCAATAAATAAGCCCCGCAGACCAGCCCGTTGTGTCCCGCCCCAATGATAATCACGTCATACATACGATCGCTGCTCCATCTTTTAAGCTGCCTCTGATTTGCCTACTCCTCCAGTCAGATTATTGCGTATCCTGAGTAACTTTTTCCTTCAGTCGTGAGAAGGATGAATCGATCGCCCGTCTGCGCGATGGTTATATCTGAACGCAATGCCGATCCTCTATCAATTAATTGGAGAATGAAAAATGGTAATGACCCTTGATGACACCAAGCGCATGGCGATCGGGATGAAGCTCGCTGATATGAAAGCGCTGTTGGAGCTATTGATCTCTAATGAACAAAAGTTTATCTCGGCAGTTAGCGATCAAGATATCGTCGATCGCTTTAGAGACATGCTGAAAGATGATCAAAAAAACTTAGGCATTCTTGAAACCGTCATCATTCAATATGGCGTTAAGTCTGAACCTAAAGACACGATCACTCAAATGATCAGCAAGCTTGATGAGTTGATGTCGGGTTCTGAGCTAACCATCTATGAAAAGGTCTTCCAACACGAACTCCTCAAGCACCAAATCGTGATGAGTGGAATTGTGGTTCACAAGGCGGCTCAAAAAGTGGGTGCTGACGTAGAAGCTGCGATCACTCCCCTCAATACCGTCAACTTTGAAGAACGCGCTCACCAGGAGCAACTTAAAGGTGTTCTAGAAGTGTTAGGCGTTCGTGAACTCACTGGGCAAGAAGCCGATCAAGGTCTGTGGGCACGGGTTCAAGATGCAGTTGCGGCTCTGACGGGAGTTGCAGGCAGTGTCGTGACCCAAACCTCTGACAAGTCAGATATGAACCTTCAGGATGTGATTCGGATGGATCACCAAAAAGTCAACACTTTGTTCATGGAGATCAACCAAACCAAAGATCCTCAAAAGCGTCAGGAATACTTTGGTCAGATCTACAAAGATCTCAATGCCCACTCTCGCGCTGAAGAAGAAGTTGCCTACCCTGCGGTGCGTGGCAGATATCCTGAAGCCGACCTCAAGGAACTCTATGATGAGCAAGCTGAGATGAAGGTGTTGATGGATCAGATTCGATCGATGAATCCTGCTTCTGATGAATTCCTAAACGCTGTCAATCGCCTAAAAGACATTGTGATGGATCACGTTCGCCAAGAAGAAAGCACCTATTTTGGGGCGATCCGCGACAACTTCAGCAGCGACGAAAGCGAGCAACTCGCCACTCAGTTTAAAGCTGCTAAGAGCCGCATTCAAGATGAAATGTCTTCTTCGATGAAGTAGGACGATGAATTAGAAATGACTTGCACTCTGCACTCGATTTGAACTATTCAGAGTCTAACTATTTCTCACAATAACTTTCGGGATAGCGAACTCAAGGAGGGTCAAAAATGGCTCTCCTTTTTTATTGGGTTATTTGTGGCTGGTCTTGCTCGCGTTCGATGAAGCTCTTTCGCTTGGATGTTTAAATCTTCTGCCCCCAAGCTGCTAATTTTAGGAGAATTTCAAGCAAGCGTTCTGGCTCAAAGTTCCTCACAATCATACGTCGTAGAAATTATTCAACTCGACGTTCTTCTAAAATGGGATTGATGTTTAACGATCAATAGCTACGGTTTGTCTAAATGCAGCAATTGAGGTGAGATGTGAAAAAAGGCGGCGAGTTCGTTGGCTTGACGATCGCTGATTTTGCGTTGATGATTCAAGATTTCGAGAACGATCGCTTCACTGCCTAAAATTGGAGCAAGATCTTTGGGTGCAAGTTTTGCTTACTCTATGACTTGGCGTTCTTCTACAATGAGATTGGCGTTCAGCGATCGACGTTCCATCATGAGACAAACCATTGAAATCTCAGATCATCTGGCAACCCAAATTGAGCAATATTTGCAGAAGCACCCCGAAGTTACACTGTCTGATCTGATCGAAACAGCGTTAGAACAAAAGCTGACGTTGAGTGCTGAGGATGAGTCGCCTGAGTTGATTGATTGGATGCGTCGAGAGGTGGCAATTGGGGCAGAGCAAGCCGATCGACAAGAATTTAGCAAAAAAACGCTGAATGAAATTAAAGCTCAAGTGTTGTTAGAGCATCAACAACATGGACAAGTAAGAGACAATGCCGCACTATAAGCTGACCATTCAGGCGGAGCAAGATTATCGAGACATTTTGAGCTTTACGCTGGATAAGTGGGGAGTCAATCAGCTTGAGAAGTATGCCACGCTTCTTGATAAGACGTTCGATCGTCTCGCTGGAATGCCAGGACTGGGGAATCGACGAGATGACATTCGACCAGGCTACTACCGATATCATATGGGGAGACACTACATCTTCTATCGAGTCGTACAAGAGGGGATCGAAGTTGTTCGTATCTTGGACGATCGACGACAGATTGAAGAGCAGTTATTTCCGATGTAAATTATTGACCCAGGTATTCAATCTGAGAAACGTTAATGATGTCGTAAAAGACAATGGTGTCACAAAGTTTTAGAAAATCCTAGGACTGCCTCGTGCTAAAGTTCACAGTTCTTTGCGCGAGAAAAGAGAACTTGAGACGGGGCGACCAGCCACCGCTAAAGCTCCCCAAAACCCCGCAGGTAAGTGTCCTTCTCTAGCGGAGACGTCAAAAGTTACATCGTCATAGCTGCTGTACTCTGGGTTTTTCATCCATTCGACTCGATCCGAGAACTTTTCCCAACTTCCTTTATGATATGTGCCGTCTAAGGGGTTTCCCGCGTCAATGTAGATTTGCTTTTGCACACTGAATCCAAATCGTCCACCACTGAATTTTACCCACAACTGGTCAATGGTACGGAGATCCTCGCAGGGGAATTGCTGAACATCTTCTACTCGCAAATATCTTTCTTCTGTTCGGTTTGCAACCTCCAGCATAACCTTGTCCGTTTCTTGATCGGCTTCCTTCCACCGTCCGTTTGAGAGGTAGTTTTGTAGCGATCGATATCGATCATGAATCACAGTCCTTACCACTCGCAAAGCATTACCAGGGCGACTTTGAGAATCAGTGTAAGCGGTTAGATTGTCGCGATCGGGCGATACTTGCAATTCTTCAACAGTGGGTAATCGATAGTCATACACGACACGTTTAGATTGCAGATTTGCTTGAGTTGCCAACCACGCACAAAACCATCTTGCATCTTGCCAACTGATTCCAATGACAGGTTCGTTTTCATAATTTGGAGGAATGACAAGCAGCGTTCCTTGAGAGTGAAACTGTTCCGTGACTTGCGATTGCATGAACAGTTGATATTCACCGCAGGTAATGTAGTTGGGATCGATTTGGGTTTTGGGGTCGATCTCAATCAGTTGACGAAACCGTTCTTCAAGCCGCACTTTTGCTCGAAGTTCTGGGGTTAAATTTACCTCTATCAACGCTTGAGAGAGTTGATTTTGCAAGTCTGCATCGACTTTGCTGTTTTCTCCGATCGCCATTCGTCGTGCCAAAATCAATGCATATTCAGTGCGACTTTCTAATGCAACTTGAACAAACTTTGTCGCACCCTGCAACGCTGCATAAAAGCAAATTACTTCTTTCCAATCAGGGTTATGAAACTGCTCGATTAACAATGACTCCTGATTTTGTTGGCTGAGTTCGATCGCAGCAAGATACTCCTGAAAGGTTTTGTGCGTGAACTGGTAGAGATTGCTTTCGCCACCTGCCAACAGCCCTGCAATGTCTTGAATTTCTCGCAAAAACTTCTTAGGCGTAAGCGTCCCATCCGACACTAGCTCAGACAACTTGACCTGAATCCACTGCGCCGCTTGAGTTGGGGTAAACTGCGTCACATTCTGCTGGGTCAGATTTACCGCCAAAATTTGCAGCACCGCTTGATTGTCTTCAGCAGATTTAAGGGTTAGCTGAGTTTCCCGTCGGTTGGGACGAATCTCTAACAGCGTTTTGAAAATCTCTTGATAAAGCGTGACTCGACGAGTCGGAAGCGCGATCGACACCTGATGCGTAATCGCAATGATCGTCACCAAAAGCGGATTGTTAGCCAACTCATTGAGCGCTGGATTTTGGGCGAGTTGGTTGATCAGGGCGATCGCGCTTTCTTGAGCATCTAAATCGGTTTGCGCCTCAACCTGATCGCGATCTAGTCGTTTCGATTCTACTTGCGTTTGACTTCGCTCTAGTGCAGGTTGCCAATATTCCTCCTCACGAGCGCGATACCACTTGTGAATAAAGGCTGATTTTTGTTCTCGATTAAAGTCACGAATCCCGACTTGCTGCATCCCGTCAAACAGAGTGCTGTCATAGCCATGCGATCGAGACGTGAGAATCAACGGTGTCGGGTAGTTTTGCATTTGCCAATTTGCCCATCGGCTCACCTTCTCGCGCTGGCCATCGGGCACCTCATCCAAGCCATCCAGCATGATCAGACACTTTCCCTGCTGCAATTGCTCTTTGAACCATTGACTCGACGCTTTCAACTCCTCACACAGCGGCAATCGTCGAACTTGATCGGTGATCAAATCGGGTAATGTGGGCGATCGTTCATCTTGAATTTGGGTGTAAATCGATCGCAGCAGCAACAACACCGGAATCAACCTTTGGGCACGATGTTCTCGATAAGATGTGTTTGCATAGTTGAGAGTTAGAAATCGCGTCAGTGTGGTTTTGCCATATCCTGGATCAGCGACGATCGCCAATCGACAAACCTGACTTTCTAGACGATCCACGTTTGGCAACAGATCCCAAATGCTTTTGATGCGGTCAACCTGAAACGCTCTTGTTGGATCAGAATCTAATCGAACGGGCACAAAAACTTTCTCTAACGGCAAAGGCTTTAAGTAGCCCTTCACCCCTTCAATCTTTAACTTGTCGCAGTAGGCTTTGAGCGCTTCAAGATACTTTTTCTCAAATCCAGACGCTTGACTAAAAACGCTTTCGCCTTTCTTGACGGCTGCATTGCCCATCTGATCCAACCCTTCTTCAGCCCGCTTGTGGACAGGTTGCATCAGCTTCACCACATACCCCGCCCCTAACGCAAAAGCCGCCGAAATCATCGCCTTGGGCAGATCGCTCTCTCTAAAAAACGACCACAGCGCATTCGCGCCACCCCCCGCTACGATCGCCTTGAGAATAATATCTGCAACCTGCTCCGATCGATTGGGCGACTTTGACTCAGACGACGTTTTTGCTGAGGACGATTCTTCAGACATGGCTTTTTCTACCGAAGGCAATCGCTTCTCATACTAACCTGTGTCTTTTTATATTGTGGCGAAAGAAGGATTTAAGGGATCATACGCTCATTCGATTGTCAGCCTGTCCCATTCAATTGTCAGTCGCGCTCATTCGATTGGCAGCCCGTCTCATTCAATTGTCAGCCCGTCCCATTCGATTGTCAGTTGCGCTCATTCGATTGGCAGTCCGTCTAACTCGATTGTCGGCTGCGTTCATTCGATTGGCAGACGCGCACTTTGAATTCGCCCGATCGCACAAGCTTTGTCAAGAGAGCTTATTGACTCCGCAATGCATCTCGGAAAGCCATCACCGCGTCGTGTTGATCAGAAATCATTGCACATCGTACCAACAGATCCAAATCTAACTTCGGGAGAAACTCACTGCGCGAAATCTGTTCATACTGGTCATCTCGCAAACGATGGATTACAAGGTTGCCTTTGCGCCATATCCACACTTCAGGCACTTCTAGCCCACGATAAATCTCTAACTTATCCAGCAACCC